>DASVTJ010000648.1:0-3407 GCA_036387635.1 Duganella sp. | reverse complement strand
TCGTCCACGCGGGTATTGCGCGGCGCCCAGCCCGACTCGATGTGCGCTTCGGCCACGCGTTTGTAGTCGCGCCGGAAGAAGGCGAGGAAGTTCTGGGACAAGTAATCCTTGTCGAAGTCGTTCAGGGTGCCGACGATGCCGAAATCGAGCGCGATGTAGCGGCCGAACGTTTCCGGCGCCACCGAGACCAGGATGTTACCCGGGTGCATATCTGCGTGGAAAAAGCCGTCGCGGAAGACCTGCGTGAAGAAGATCTCGACGCCGTCGCTGGAGAGCTTTTTGAGGTCGACGCCTTCGGCCGCCAGGCGGTCGATCTGCGACACCGGGATGCCGTTCATGCGCTCCATGACGATCACGCTGCTGGTGCAATAGTCCCAGTACATTTCCGGAACCATCAGCAATTCCGAGTCGGCGAAATTCCGGCGCAGTTGGGCGGCGTTGGCGGCCTCGCGCATCAGGTCGAGCTCGTCGTGCAGGTATTTGTCGAACTCGGCGACGACTTCGCGCGGCTTCAGACGGCGGCTCTCGGCCCAGACGCGTTCGATCAGGCCGGTCGCCATGTACATCAGGGCGATGTCTTCGTCGATCGTCTTCTTCATGCCGGGGCGCAGCACCTTGATCGCGACTTCCTTGCCGTTTTTCAGGGTGGCGAAGTGGACCTGGGCGATCGAGGCCGAGGCGACCGGCACCGGATCGAAAGCGGCGAACAGCTGCTCCGGATGAGCGCCGAGCGCGGCCGTGATCTGGGCAATGGCGAGATTCGATTCGAAGGGCGGTACGCGGTCCTGCAGCAGGGATAGTTCGTCGGCGATATCCGGCGGCATCAGGTCGCGCCGGGTGGACAGCACCTGGCCGAACTTGATGAAGATCGGCCCGAGTTCTTCCAGCGCCAGGCGCAGGCGGATGGCGCGCGGCGTGGTGATTCTCTTACGCCAGAAAAACATACCGCTGACGAAGCGCGCGGTGCGCGGCGCATCAAAACCGGACATTGCAATTTCATCGAGGCCGTACTTAGTTGCGACCGTGAAGATTTTAAGCAGGCGCAGGAATTTCAATATCATCAGCTATCCAGGGTGGGGTCCCCGCTCGGGCGGGTTGTCGGAATGGGGGTGCTGTCCGGCGCGGGAAGTGCCGGCAAAGGCGCGGGCGCAGGCAGAGCCGCAACCGCAGCCACGGCGACAGCCGCCATCGCCGGTGCGGCAGGCTGCTTCATCAATTGTTCGAGGCGGGCGATGCGCTTGGCCGTGCGCTCGATATCGTCGCGCAGGCGCACCACGTCGGCACCGAAGGCATCGACGTCGCCGGGCCGCACCAGCACCGGGCGTTCTTCGACCAGGAATTCGGCCAGGTTCTCGGCCAGGCGGCGCCCGCTGGCATTCGCGGCAGCAAAGGCGCTGCGCGCCCCACCCGCCAGGCGGTTGGCGCCGATCGGCCCGAACAGACGTTCGAGGTCGTGCTCGGGTTCCCAGCGCAGGCCGCGGCTGAGCTGGGAAATCGTGTTCGCAAATTCCGCGTCGCCCTCGATGCGCACATAGGAAAAGGCGCGCTCGCGGTTCTGCGCGATCAGCGGCAGGTCGGTCAGTTTCACGTGGATGGTGACGTTCGGCACCGCATCCGGCTGCGCGGCTTCGAGCAGGCCGTCGGCGGCCACGCGCAGGCGCAGGGCCAGATGGCCGGTATCGATCACGGCGATCTTGCCGGCATGGCGCCGCAGGGATGCGCGCGCCCAGGCCTCGTCCGCCAGCAAGTGGTTGATCGTGGCGACGGCGGACGCGCTCAAGGCACGCTGAGGCGACAGGAATGAAGGGCTCGGGAACATAAATAGGGTCGCTATAAAACAAAACCGCCCGTTGTGATGCGGGCGGTTTCGATCTTACCAGTTTGCCGAAGACAAACCCCGGCGCACGGAAAGTTTCTAAAGAATTATTACGCCAGCTGCTGGATGCCTGCCAGAACCCAGCCGGTATTGCCCGACAGCGGCTTTTCCATGTTCCAGACTTCGGCAATCGGTTCAGCCGGTGCATTCGGCGCGGTACGGATCATGCCGTTGAACTGGACGCTGGCGAGGTAATCGCTGGCGCTCGTTTCGATGCCGAGCAGCTGGGCGTCGATCGAGACGACGTCGGTGAAATCGGCATTCGGACCGCGTTCGGTGATCTGCATCTTCAGTTCGGCGAACACTTCCGGCGTGGTGAATTCGCGCAGGTCGGCGACATCGCCTTTATCCCAGGCGGCCTGCATGCGGATGAACGACGATTTGGCATGGCGCAGGAAGGCTTCGGTGTCGAAGTCGGCCGGCACGCCCCATGGCGTGTGCGGTACCGGACCCGCCTTGTTCAGCGAGACGCCCGAACCTGACGAGGCAGCATTAAAGGACTGCGGCTGCTGCAGGCCGGAACCGATGTCAGGCGTGGCAAAACCGGAACCCGCACCTGGCCCGGCGCCAACCGGCAGCGGCTGGTTGTAGCCGCCCTGGAACGGGGCATTCGCCGGCGTGTCCTTGCGGCGGAACATGCGCACGATGAACATCACGGCAAACGCGAGCAGCGCCAGCATCAGCAGGGTCGAGAGGATCGAGGCCATGGCGCCGCCGATGCCCAGATGCGAGAACAGGGCGCCGAGGCCGAGGCCGAGCAGCGCGCCGCCCAGCAGGCCCTTCCACATGCTCGGACGCTTCTGCTGCATGGCGCGGCTACCTGCGGCGCCGGCGGCGGCACCGGCCATCGGCGCGGCGGGCGCAGGCTGGGCTGCCTGGCGGTTCATGGGCGTCATCGGCGCCGGTGCCGGGGCAGGCATCTGGCGCACCGTCTGCGACTGGCGGCCGATCGAGCGGCGCCCGCCCATCGGGCGCGCGATCGCTTCGCTCACCATTGCCGTCGCGGTCAGCGCCAGCACCATCGTGACCAGAAATTTCTTCATGCATGCCCCCTGTTGTAAATGTGATCCTACAGTTTGATACCGGTGTGCAGTGCAGCCACACCCGCCGTCAGGTTGAAGTACTGCACGCGCTCCAGGCCCGCGGTTTCCATCATCGTCTTCAAGGTTTCCTGGTCCGGGTGCATGCGGATCGACTCGGCCAGGTAACGGTAACTCTCGGCATCGCCGGCGATGCGCTGGCCCAGCCATGGCAGCACCGAGAACGAATACACGTCGTAGGGCTTTTGCAGCGGCGCCGCCACTTTCGAGAACTCCAGCACCAGCAGCTTGCCGCCCGGTTTCAGGACGCGGCGCATTTCCGCCAGTGCCTGGTCCTTGTGCGTCATGTTGCGCAGGCCGAAGGCCACGCTCACCCGGTCAAAATAATTGTCCGGAAATGGTAACTTTTCGGCATCACACAGCAAGGTGGGGGTCACCAGGCCCTTATTCAATAGACGGTCGCGGCCCACGCGCAGCATCGACTCGTTGAT
>DASVTJ010000647.1:0-3774 GCA_036387635.1 Duganella sp. | reverse complement strand
GGAGAAGGTTTGGCGCTGTAGCCGAGATCCTTGACCGGGTCGATGCCGGCCTTGATCAAGTTGTTCCAGTAGTCGTCCGAGCTGTATTGCACCGGGCGGTAAGACAGGCCGCCGATCTTGTTCCAGTTCGACCAGGGCTGCTTGCGATTGATATGGGCGCCGATGCGCGAATTGAGCACCACCATTTTGCCGACCGCCTCCAGCGAGACGCGGGCGATGGTGCCGGTCGGCGCGCTGTAGCCGTTGGTCTCGCCCAGCCGGCAGGCGTAGCCGTCGACCGGCACCGCGCCATATGGCGTGCAGCGGGCGCTGTGGAACCATTGGCGCAGCAAATGGAAGGTGCCTTGCCGCGCGTTGGCCGAGCCGTCGTGTGTGAAGTGGCAGTTGTCGAAGACGAAGCCGTACTTGGTTTTCAGGTGCGTGTCCGGCGCCGCCACATACGACAGGCCACGGTCGCCGATCGACTTGATCTCGGTCTGGTGGAAGTAGGCGGTGCTGTCGCCGAAGATGAAATCGACGTCGCCTTCGATGTAGGACTTGTTGAAGAAGCTGCGCGAGGTGCTGCCGATGCGCGGCGACTTGAGGTACAGCGTGTCCTGGAAGCCGATCAGCCGGATGTTCTCGAATTGCGCCTTGTCGGCGCCGTCCACTTGCAGCGCCAAGGCCTGGTGGTGCACGTTGTTGATGTTCGGGAGCGATTCGGCGCGGGCGTTGCCGGTATCTTTGTTGTAGCCGTTTTCAAACGTCACGTTACGGGCCTGGAAACCGTTGTTCTTTACCCAGACGGTGGCGGTGCCGAAGGTACCGATCACCGCGCGCTCCTTGACCGCGGCGAACATCGCCCTGGCGTCCACCGTGGCCTTGTCGAACTGCGCGCCGTACTGCGCGGCGTAGGCGGCGCCGGTTACCGAGGCATCCAGTTTGGCGGTCACTTTGGTCGCGGCGGCGTCCTTGCCTTCGCCGTACATCGTCAGCGGCGCGGTGGCGGCGGGGATGTAGACCAGCTCTTGATACGTGCCCGGTTTGAGCAGCATGTACAGGCGCCTGGCCGGACGCACCTTGCTGTCGTGCACCGCGCGGTTGACCGCTTGCTGCACCGTGTTGAAGGTTTTGATGCCGTCTGATTTCGCGGCTTTGTCAACGATGTAATCGGGCGTGAAGTCTGCGCCCTTGGCCAGCGGATCGGCCAGCGGGTCCCATGGATCGACGCTTTCGCTGCCTGCCACGCCGACGTATTTGAGTACTTCGCTGTAGGCGAACTGTTTGGCTTGCGCGGCGCTGAGTTGGGGGCGGGTGTCGACACGGTCCTGCGCTTGCGCCGACACCACCACGCCAGCCAGGCCTGCCAGCATCAGCACCGTAGTCCTGGTTAGAGCAAATGGCGGCAGCATCACTGCTCGCCCTCCCGCTTGAACATGCCGACGCTTTCCGGTACGGCGCGTTTCATTTCCTCCACCACGATGTTGGCGAAGTAGGCGGCGCCCTTGGGTCCCACGTGGGTGCGGTCGAAGGCCGACTTCGCGGCGCCCGCCACTTCCACTTTGCCGGCGGCGGCGGTGGAAGTGGCGGCGGCGGTAGCGGCTTCGGTGGTTTTTTCAGGACGTTGCGCCATCGCCAGCGTGTCCGCCTCGTCCTCGCCCATCGCCTGCACGGCGGCGTGGCTGTCGGCGTTCAGGTCCAGCAGCGGCACGCGCGCGGCGGCGGCGGTGGCGCGGATCACATCGGCCCACGGTTGCAGCGTGTTTTCGAGGACGTTGTTCTTGAAGGAGCGGCGCGTCAACGGCGTGACCAGCACCGGCACGCCGCCGAGCGCTTTGACTTCCTGCGCGTAGCGGGCCATGTTGACCGGGAATTCTGTTTTGAGGTCGGTGGAGCGGCCGGGTTTTCCCGGCTGGTCGTTATGGCCGAACTGGATCAGCACATAGGTGGCGCGGTAGGCGGCCGCGCCGCGTAGCAGGCCTTCGACTTCGTCCCAGCGGCCTTCGGCGCGGAAGCTGCCGGAGCTGCGTCCGCCGCGCGCCAGGTTGATACAGGTGTTCGAGCGCTGCACGCGCGCGCAAAAGGCGTCGCCGTAGCCGCTGTTATTGGCCATCGTCGAGTCGCCGACGAGGATGAAGCGCACCGGCTTGGAGGCGGGAGGCGGAGTTGGCGTGACCGGCGCGGTGGTGGTGTCCGCGGCGTGGGCGCACACCGACAGCACGGCGGCGGCGATAAAGCTGATCGAAAATTTCATGGAACTCCCAAATAAAAAAGGCGCCGGCCGCACTCGCTGCGGTCCGGCGCCATTGATCAAGCGTCTGTCGACATCATCACGTATTAATAGAACTTGTACGTGGCGCGGATGTTGAAGGCTCGGCCGATCGGGCTGGCCGCGCTGCTCAGATAACCATTGCTGTATTGGCTGCTGTTGGTCACCGGCGGCTTGGAATCGAACAGATTGGTGATGCCGGCGGTCAGCGACAGATTTTTAAAGCCGGCGTAGGTCGTGGTCAGATTCCAGTTCTTGTACGAGTTGATGTCGCGCCAGTACTGTTGCGCCACCAGGTTCTGGTCTTCGTACTTCGAGTTGTAGTTCTGGGTCAGGGTGCTGTTCCAGTTACCCAGTATCCAGTTCAGCTTTGCCACGTGCTTCCAGCGATAGGTGATGATCGGGAAGCTGGCGGTGGTGCCGTTCGACGCCAGGCCGAAGCGGCCGATGTTGGACACGTACGGGCTGCCGTTGTCGAGCTGGTTGTCGAACTGCGTCAGGTAGGTGCCGTCGATCGATACCCGGAAGTCGCCGAAGGAGCTGCGCGGGAAGTTGTACGACGCCGAGACGTCGATACCGGCGGCCTTTTGTCCACCCAGGTTCATGATAGTGTTCTGGATGTAGTCGATGGTGCCGTCGGCTTTACGCACGAAGTACGGCGCGTACTTGGCCGGCTCGAGGAAGTAGACCTGCTCCGGCAAGTTGGCCAGCATGTCCTTCATGCGGATGTTCCAGTAGTCGATCGATACCATCGAGCTGGCGGTCGGTTCGAACACGGTGCCGAAGGTGAAGCCCTTCGATTTTTCCGGCTGGACGTCGGCGTTGCTGCCGGTTTGCTTCGGCAGCTGCACGTTGCAGACGTCGGCGGAGACGTAGCCCGGTTGCGCGGTGCCGGTGCCGGCCACGCCCGGGCGGCCGCCCGGGCACAGTATCGGATCGTCCCAGCGCGCCGAGGTCAGTCCGGTGGCGCCGGGCAGGCGGTAGCCGTAGCGGTCGAACAGCGTCGGCGCGCGGAAGCCGGTGTTGGCCGAGCCGCGGAACATCAGCTGCTTGGTCGCCTCGTAGCGGAAGCTGACCTTCGGATTGATGGTGTTACCGAAGTCGCTGAAATGGTCGTCACGTACGGCGACGTTGACATTCAGCTTTTTGGTGAACGGCATATCCAGTTCGGCGAACAGCGCGGCGACGTTGCGGCCGCCTTCGCCGTGCGACGGGCTGGCGTTGGCGAAGGTGACCTGGCGCACGATGTCGAGGCGGGTGTCCTCGTTGGTGTCGCGGCTGAAGCTTGTGCCCACCGCCACGGCCATCGAGCCGCCGGCCAGTTCCATCACCGAGCGGCTGGCGGTCAGATCGACGCCGGTGAAGGTGCTTTTCGATTCGCGGTTTTTCTGGCCGTCGACGTTGATGCTCTCGAGGTAGGCGCGGCCGGCGGCGTCCTGCAGGCCGAATGGATTGAGCTGGCCGTTGCGCAGGCCGTCGAGCAGGCCCTGGCCGGTGAAGTAGCCGTTGTCGTAGTAGTTGTCGCG
>DASVTJ010000646.1:0-3060 GCA_036387635.1 Duganella sp. | reverse complement strand
TATCGGCTTAGGCGGCCGTGGCCCGGTGCTGGTCGGCGATCCAATGCAGGTGGCCGATCAGCTGGAAGCGTGGCAGGATGAAACCGGCATCGATGGCTTCAACCTGGCCTTCGCGGTGGCACATGAGAGCATGCGCGACGTGGTGGAGCTGATCGTGCCGGAGCTACAGCGGCGCGGGCGTTACCGCAAGGAGTATACGCCCGGCACGCTGCGCGATCAGACGTTTGGCAAGGGCCCAAGGCTGGCGGCGCAACACGCCGGACGGCGGGTGCGTATCGATGGCGCGAGCGGCGCGGAGGTCGCGCCGCTCAAATCCGCGGCCTAGTCATTGCTAGTCATTGCGCATCTGCGCCTGCGAGACGTTGCTGCCAGGCGGGACGCTTTGCGTGAGCCACACGTTACCGCCGATGGTCGAACCGGCGCCGATGGTGATGCGGCCCAAAACAGTGGCGCCGGCGTAGATGACGACGTCGTCCTCCACCACTGGATGGCGCGCCACGCCCTTGATCAGCACACCCTTGTCGTCGGCCGGAAACCGCTTGGCGCCCAATGTCACGTGCTGATACAGGCGTACGCGCTGGCCGATGATGGCGGTCTCGCCGATCACCACGCCCGTGCCATGGTCGATGAAGAAGCTGCCGCCGATTTGCGCGCCAGGATGAATATCGATCCCGGTCAGGGAATGGCCGATATCGGAAATCAGCCGCGCCAAAAACGGCGACCCGAGGCGATGCAGGCTATGCGCAAAGCGGTGATACAGGATCGCGATGGTGCCCGGATAGCACAACATGATCTCCGCCACCGACGTCGCCGCCGGATCGCCGGAAAACGCCGCCTGCACATCGGATACCATCAGCGCGCGGATCGCCGGCAGCCCGGCCGCGAATTCGCGCGTGATCTCGTGCGCGCAGCGCGTCAGCTTTTCTTCGTCGACCACCGCCTCCTCGCACGAAAACTGCAAGCCGCGCCGCACCTGTTCGGTCAGGCGGTTCAACGTGGTGTTGAGGGTATCGCCGACGAAATAATCGATGCTTTCGTCGGTCAGGTTGGGCCGGCCGTAATGCGTGGGGAACAGCACCGCCGACAGGCCGTTGACGATGATCGTCAGCGCCTCGCGCGACGGCAGCTCCCTGACCTTGCCATGGTGGCGGATGTTGTGCGTCGCCTCGCGCGAGACGCGCAGCTGCTCGACCACGCTGTCCAGGTTCCAGTGCGACGGCTTCACGCCGGTTCCGTCAAAAGTATCGATAGTCATGATGTCTCGAAAATAGGCTTGAATAAATATGGGCGCGCTCGCCCACTGTACAGCTTAGTGGCCGCGCCTTCAAAAACGAAGGAAGCATTCCACCCTTCGATATGCGCGGATCGCATATCGCGTAAAATGCGGGGTCTAACGAACAATACCCCTTTCATGAATATTTTGCTGACACTCCTGCTGGCGGGGCTGACCATGGTCGGACCGCTGGCAATCGATACTTATCTTCCGTCCTTCCCGGCCATCGCGGTCACCTTCAACGCCACGCCGCTGGTGATCCAGCAAACACTCAGCGTGTTCCTGTTTTGCTTCGCCTTCATGATGCTGTTTTACGGCACCTTGTCCGATTCCTTCGGCCGCCGGCCGGTGATCCTGATCTCGCTGGTGTTGTACATCGCCGCCTCGATCGGCGCGGCGATGGCGCCGTCGATCGGCGTCCTGCTGGCCTGCCGCGTGGTGCAAGGACTGGCCGCCGGCGCCGGTTCCGTGGTTGGCCGCGCCGTCGTCATGGACCGTTTTTCCGGCGCCGAGGCGCAGAAGATCCTCGCGCATATCATGATGGTTTTCGGCCTGGCCCCGGCCATCGCGCCGGTGCTAGGCGGCTGGTTGCAGGTCGGTTTCGGCTGGCGCTCGGTGTTCTGGTTCCTGGCCATCTTCGGTATCGTGATGTTCGTCGCCGTGCAGCGCGCGCTGCCGGAAAGCCTGGCTGTCAAGGACCGCCATCCGTTCCACCTCGGGCCGATCGCCAGGAACTACTGGAAGGTGCTGTGCCACCACCAGTTTCTGCTGCTGGCGATCGCGGTCGGCATGTGCTTCGCGGGCGTGGCGCTGTATATCGGCTCGGCCGCCTACTTCGTCATGAACATCCTGCACCTGCCGGAAACCGCGTTCGCGTGGATGTTCGTGCCGCTGATCGGCGGCATGGTGGTGGGATCGGCGTTATCGGGAAAATTCGCACACAAATTCTCGCGCAAGACGCAGGCGTGGATGGGCTTTGCCGTCATGATCACGGCCGGGATCATCAACGTCGGCTACAACTACTATTACGTGGCCGCCGTGCCTTGGGCGGTGATGCCGCTGTTTATCTACTCGTTCGGACTGGCGCTGGCGATGACGCCGTTGTCGATGATCGCGCTGGACTACTTCCCCAACAACAGCGGGCTGGCGTCGTCGATGCAGTCGTTCGTGCAGATGCTGCTGTTCGCATTGGTGTCGGGATTGGTGGCGCCGCTGCTGTTCGACAGCGCGCTGAAACTGGCGTGGGGGGTGCTGGCAAGCCTGGTGGTTAGCGTGGTGGCGTGGCTGCTGTCGCAGACCGGCAAGCCGGTCACGCACTAGGCGAAATTCGTTACTAATGTAGGCGGATTAGCGTGAGCGCAATCCGCCAAGCGCAGTCGATGGCGCATGCATGGTGATTACGCGTCGCTAATCCGCCTACTTAAATTGGCGGCTTAGCTTAAGGCCAAGGCGCCGGATTCACATTCTCATACTGTGCACCGCCCTGCTCCGGCTCGCGGTCGGCCGGCGGCCCGGCCGGCGCCTGCGCCGGATTGCGCAGGCCCAGTATCTCCTTGCGCGACTCGACGAAATCGGCGCTGGACAAAGGGTTTTCCTGATCCGGCCAATTCTCTTCCGCCCACTTCTGCAATTCTTCAAAGCGCTGCCATAATTCGCTAACGAACTGGCGACGCGAGTCTTCGTTGATCATAGTTCCTCCTTGAGATGGCCGCAGTTTGCGTGATCAATACGCTATCGTCCGTACGCGGACGCACGAAAATACAACCACGGTTAGAATAGGGACTTAA
>DASVTJ010000645.1:0-19341 GCA_036387635.1 Duganella sp. | reverse complement strand
GCCTCGTACTTATTGTTCGAATCGACTTATACTTGCGAGTTGATCCGCCTCGGCCAGCGCGACACCCAGGCTCGTAAAGAGGACGTGCTGGCCTTCTTTGAATCCTGAATGCCGACTCGCGGAACCCGTTTTGCCGTTTTTAACACGCTTATTGATAGGTCTATCTAGACGTTTATCCGGCCGACTGCCGCTTTGGGCCGTATTGCAGCTCATGCTACCGCTCCTGCTTGCGTGGGGGCTCGGCCCGGCCGCCGCATGGGCGGGCGCGCCGCCGCGCACGCTGCGCTTCGAGCAGCTCAGCGTCGAGCATGGACTGGCGCAGGAATCGGTGCTCGCCATCGCCCAGGATACGCAAGGCTTCATCTGGCTCGGCACCCAGGCCGGCCTGACGCGCTTCGACGGCTACCGCACCGTCACCTACAAAAGCTCGGTGTCCGACCCCAATAGCCTGGCCGACAACTGGGTACGCGTGCTGCACGTGGACGGCGCCGGACGGCTGTGGATCGGCACCGACGGCGGCCTCGATCTGTTCGATCCCGCCTCGCACCACTTCACCCACTTCGCGCCGCGCGAACCGGGCCCGCGCGGCAACGGCAACCGCCACGTGCGCGCCATCGTCGACGATGGCCGCGGCGGCCTGTGGGTGGCCAGCGCCGACGGCCTGCACCATTTCGACCAGGCCACCAAGCGCTTCACCAGCTGGCACCACGACCCCGCCGACGAGGGCAGCCTGGCCAACGACCAGGTCAACGCGCTGGCGCGCGACGCCACCGGGCGCCTGTGGGTGGCCACCGCCGCCGGCCTCGATATGCTGGCGCCGGGCGCCGCGAATTTTCGCCATTACCAGGTAGACGCCGTCGACGCCGGCAGCGAAGACCGCGAAGGCCGCGACACCCGCGATACCCGCGATCACCGCGATACCCGCGATAACCGCGATACCCGCGATACCCGCGACACCCGCTTCAACGCGGTGCTGTCGCTGCAGGTCGACAGCGCGCAGACGCTGTGGGTCGGCACCCTGGGCGGGCTGGAACAATGGCGGCTTCTGGGCGCCGAGCCGCAGCGGCGGCGCCTGGGCCTGCGCGAGGGCCTCAATCCCGGCGTCAGCATCACCACCTTGTACCAGGATGTCGAAAACCAGATCTGGGTCGGCACCCAGGCCGATGGCCTGTTCCGCTGGCTGCCGGCGGAAAACCGGTTGACGCAATACCGGCACCAGTTCAGCGATAGCCACAGCCTGGCCGACAACCAGGTGTCGGCGCTGTTCCGCGACCGCGTCGGCACTTTCTGGGTCGGCACCTGGAACGATGGCGTCAGCCGCGTCGACATGGGCAGCGGCGGCTTCGCGCGCATCGTGCGCCAGTCCGACATGATCAACACCGTCTCCGACAACAAGGTGCGCGCGATCGCCGACCAAGGCAGCGGGTTGTTATGGGTGGGCAGCGGCGGCGGCCTGAATCTGTACGATTCGGTCAGCGGCGAGAGCCGCGTTTGGCGCCACGATCCGCGCGATCCCAATAGCCTGAGCGACGACCAGGTCACGGCGCTGTGGCGCGAAAAGAACGGCGGCATCTGGATCGGCGGGCGCGCCGGCATCAATCACCTGAACCCGGCCACCGGCGCGATCCGCGCGCTGTCGTTCGCGCGCGGCGATCCGGCCAGCGACACGGTGCGCAATATCGCCGCCGACCGGGGCGGCGTGCTGTGGGTGGCCAGCCGCGGCGGGCTGCACCGGCTCGATCCGAAGACGCTCGAGGTGCGCACCTTCCGCCACGATCCGGCCGACGGCGACACCCTGGCCGACAATGTGGTGCGGCCCATCCTGGAGGACCGCCGCGGCCAGCTGTGGGTCGGCACCTTCAACGGCCTCGATCTGCTGGACCGCAAGACCGGGCGCTTCCGCCACTTCCGCCGCGACGCCGCCGATCCGTACAGCCTCAGTCACGACGAGGTGCACTGCCTGTACGAGGACGCGCGCGGCACCATTTGGGTCGGCACGGCGGCGGGCCTGAACCGGATGGACGTGGCGGCCGACGGCACCATCCGCTTCCGGCGCTACCTGCGCAAGGACGGCATCGCCGACGACGCCATCGCAGCCATCCTGCCGGACAACGCCGGCAACCTTTGGCTGAGCACCAACAGCGGCTTGTCGCGCCTGAACATCGAGACCGGCATGGTGCGCAATTACACCGGCGCCGACGGCACCATCGAGGGCGCCTACTTCGACGGCGCGGCGCTGCGCACGCCGGACGGCACGCTGTACTTCGGCGGCTTCAACGGCATCACCGCGTTCGCGCCGCCGGACGTGCGCGAAAACAGCGTGGCGCCGACGGTGGTGATCACCGATTTCCAGATCTTCAACAAGCCGGTCAGGGCCGGGCAGGGCGGGCATCCGAATGTGCTGAAGCGGGCCATCGAACACACCGCCGCGCTGACCTTGAACGAAACCGATTCCGTGTTTTCGCTGGAGTTCACGGCGCTGCACTACGCCGCGCCGCAGCGCAACCGCTTCGCCTACCAGTTGCAGGGCTTCGACAAGGACTGGGTGGTGACCGACGCCTCCAAGCGCTTCGCCACCTACACCAATCTGGACCCGGGCACCTATACCTTCCGCGTCAAGGCCGCCAATAAGAACGGCATCTGGAGCGACAACGCGGCCAGCCTGGAGATCACGATCCTGCCGCCGTTCTGGAAAGCCTGGTGGTTCCGCAGCCTGGTCGCGTTGATGCTGGTGGGCGGCGCGTACGCGGCCTACCACGCGCGCGTGCGCAGCCTGCGCCGCCAGCAGCAGCGCCTCGAGGAGCTGGTCGGCTCGCGCACGGCGGAGATCGAGCATAAGAACCTGCTGCTGCAGCAGCAGAAGCAGGAGCTCGAACTGCGCCGGCTGGAGGCGGAAGCCCAGCGCGCCGAGGCCGAGCAGCGCCGCATCGACGCCGAACGGCAAAAGCGCGAAGTGGAGCGGCAAAAGGAGAATGTCGAGCAGGCGCACCGCAACATCTCGGTGCTGAGCGAACTGGGACGCGAGTTGAGCGCCACGCTGGACATGGAAACGTCGATGCTCACGCTGTACCGCCATGTGCATCACCTGATGAGCGCACAGATCTTCGGGATCGGCTTCGTGCGCGAAGACGAAGGCGTGATCGATTTTCCGTTCGCGATCGAAGGCGGCGTGCGCACCCTGCCTTACCAGCGGCGCCTCGACCAGCCCCACCAGCTGGCGGTGTGGTGCGTGACCCACCGCCAGCCGATCTTCATCAACGATCTCGGCGCCGAATACCGCGACTACATGGACGACACCGGCCTCGAGTCGGTCATGTTGTGCGTGCGCGAGGACGGCGTGCAACTGGCCGATGCGCAGTCGACGTTGTACGCGCCGCTGTTCGTCGGCGACAAGGTGGTCGGCCTGATTTGCGTACAGAGCGTGGAGAAGAACAGCTACCAGCGCGTACACATGGACATGCTGCAAACGCTGGCCTCGCACGCGGTCGCCGGCCTGGAAAACGCCCGCGCCTACCAGCAACTGGAGGAGGCGCTGCAAACGCTGCGCCAGACGCAGGAGCAGTTGCTGCTGCAGGAGAAGCAGGTGCGCCTGCACACCGAGGAGCTGGCGCTGGCCAACCGCGCCTTGCAGGACAACGACGAGCGGCTGCGGCTGGCCAAGCAAAAAGCCGAGGACGCGACCCGCCAGAAGTCCGAATTCCTGGCCAATATGAGCCATGAGATGCGCACGCCGCTGGCCGGCGTGATCGGCATGCTCGGTTTCGCGCTGCGCGACGCCAGGCTGCACGACAGCACGCGCGAACAGATCCTGCGCGGGCAGGCCAACGCCCGGTCGCTGCTGTCGATCATCAACGACCTGCTCGATTTCTCCAAGATCGAAGCGGGCAAGTTGACCATCGAGAAGATCGACTTTTCGCTGTCGGCGGCGGTGCGCAACGTGGTCAGCCTGTTCGAGCAGCAGGCCGCCGCGCGCAGCGTCGGCTTCAGCGTCGAATTCGGCGACGATCTGCCGCAGTTCGTGGTCGGCGATCCGACGCGGTTGCGCCAGGTGCTGGTCAACCTGGTCGGCAACGCTTTCAAATTCACCGGGCATGGCGCGGTGACGATGCGCATCGAGCGCGTGCCGCACGGGCGCCAGCCGGAGGAGCCGGTGCGGGACCGGCGCGCGCCGTCCGGCCACGAGGGAGCGCCCAATCGCATCCGCTTCACCGTCGCCGATACCGGCATCGGCATCGAGGCCGACGCCATTGCGCGCCTGTTCCAGCAGTTCGAGCAGGCCGACGCCTCGACCACCCGCCGCTACGGCGGCACCGGCCTGGGTCTGGCCATCTGCCGCCAGCTGGTGGAGCTGATGGACGGCCGCATCAACGCCGTCAGCACGCCGGGGCGGGGCAGCGTGTTCTGGTTCGAACTGCCGTTGGCCAACGGCGTGCCGCCGCCTGTGGTGCCGCACGTGCCGCGCGAGCCGCACAGCCACCAGCTCAAGGTGCTGTGCGCGGAGGACTTCCCGACCAACCAGATCATCATCCGCATGATGCTGGAGGATCTGGGCCACAAGGTGGACATCGCCGCCAACGGCGCGCTGGCGGTCAAGGCCTGCGCGCTGACGCGCTACGATTTGATCCTGATGGACGGGCGCATGCCGGAGATGGACGGCGCCAGCGCCACGCGCTTGATCCGCTCCGGCGGCACCGAGGCGGCGCCGGTGCGCGACCAGGAGTTGATGATCATCGCGCTGACCGCCAACGCCAGCGACGAGGACCGCAACCGCTACCTCGCCGCCGGCATGGACGATTTCCTCACCAAGCCGATCGACGAGGACAAGCTGCATTTTCAGCTGAGCCGGGCGATCGAGCGCCAGTTGCAGCGTGGCGTGCGGCTGCCGCGCATGGCGCCGCGCCGCGATGCGGCGATCGGCACGCCGGAGCTGGACGCGATGTTCGGGGTCGAACCGGCCGCCTCGGAACCGGCCAGCAGGCTGGCGCAGCACAGCGGCGCCGGCGGCGACCTGACGTCGCGCCTGCGCAGCGCCTTCAACCAGGACGCGCCGCTGCGCCTGGCCGAGCTGGAACAGGCGCTGGCGAGCCGCGACCGCGACCGCGCCAGCCGTCTGCTGCATGGCATGAAGGGCAGCGCCGGTTATCTGGAAGAGCAGGAGTTGCAGGCGCTGTGTGGCGAGCTCGAACTGCACGCCGACCACGACGACTGGCGGCGCGTCGTCGCGGCGATGCCCAGGCTGCGCGCCTTGCTCAAGCAGGCCGGGGTGGCTAGCACGCTGTAAGGCGCTTGTTTGCAGGCGCCTGCCCGCGCGCCGATCGGTCGATGCGCGCGCGGCCGGCTTGGTGCCCTGTTTATAATGTGAGATCACCGCAAGCGCCCACTGAAGTCCATAGAAGTTGTCGCTGAAGGCACAGGGAGTCACATGAAAGTTTTGGTAGTCGACGACGATGTCGTCTCGCGCATGGTGTTGATGCATTTGATCGATAGCTGCGGCAAATTCGACATCGTGGAAGCCGAGGACGGCGCCGACGCGTGGCGCCAGTTGCAGGCGGGCTTGCGGCCCGCGATCTGTTTTTGCGACCTGCGCATGCCGAACCTGTCGGGCATGGAACTGCTGCAGCATGTGAAAAGCCATCCCGAACTGACCGCCATGCCGTTCGTGCTGGTGACGTCCGCCACCGAGCAGGACACCGTGCAGGCGGCCAACCAGTCGGGCGCCGCCGGCTACATCGTCAAACCGTTCCAGGCCGAGCAAGTGCGTGTCCATCTGGTCAATTTCCTCGACCACGCGGCGAGTGGCTACGAGCACAAGGCCGAGGAGCCGGCGGCCACGCTGCGCCGGTTGGGCATCAACGCCGAGCGTCTGCTGGTCTATCTGAGCGGATTTCATCATCAGCTTGTCGCCGCCAGCGGCGAGATCGATCTGCTGTTGACCAAGGGCGGGCAACAGGACGCGCTGGCGCGGCTCGACCGTTTGCACGCCGGTTGCGCGACGCTCGGTCTCGATGGCGCGGCCGCCGCGCTGAAGGCTTTGGCGCCCGACAGCTTGTCCACGGATGCGGTGCGGGCCGCGCTGGCGGACGTGCTGCGCGCGGTGGAGCATCAATCGGCGTTGATCCGTCAGACCGGCAGCGCCTGAGCGCGGCATCGGCCTGTTGGTCATCGGCGGTGCGCGGCCGGTGACCGTCGGGCCGTCCGTCCGCGCGATCACCGCCCAACCACCTACTACTCTTCCGTCAGCACGCCGCGCGCCTGCGAGGCCGTGTTGACCCCGCTCTCGGCCGCCAGGATGATGGAGGACGCCTTGTGCGGCCACTTGAAGGTCACCGACACGCCGTTGTTCAAAAAGCCACTGTCGAACTCGACGAACGGGCCGCTCATGATCTTGATGCGGATGCGCGCGCCGCCTTGTGTCACGGCGGCAAAGCGCATGGCGGCATTGTTTGCGGGCTTGCTCCAGCTCACCGCGCTCAAGCCATTGGTGTAGTTGATCTGCGTCAGCTTGGTGGCCGTGGTCGGAAACACTATCGCCTGCTGCCAGCTGTCGAACTTGCCTTTGCCGGCGGCGGTGCCCCCGCTCTCCATCCACACGCCGCGCATCGACAGCAGCCCCGACTTTTTCGGCCCGCCCTTGCTTTTGCCGTCGCCGTCGACCCACTCTTCGGCGTCGATGACCTGGCGCAGTGCGGCGCGGATCTGCTCGAGCCCGCGAACGATGTTCTCATCCCAGCCATTTGGCATCAGCGAATAGTTCGTGCCGTTCTCGACGTAAATCGAAAACGCCGTGTCGTAGTTGCTGTCGACGACGTAGGCGCCATGCCGCTTGAGCGTGTTGGCCACCTTGCGCAGCGCCGTGGTCGTCAGCGTGGATGTGTCGAACGATTCCGGCAGCATCAGACGCGCGCCCAGCGGAATCTTGCCGGTGTTGGTGGCGGCGAAATTGTCGGCGGTGGTGGCCGGATAGATATAGCTCGGCGCGGTCAGGCCGTTGGCCAGCGTGTGCGCCGGCAGCGACATGGCCAATGCGTGGTTGTAGTAGGCGGCGCCATCGGCGATTTCGTGCTTTCGGATCAGACCGCCCGACGGCGGCACCCCCGAGGCGCGGGCGCCCTGGCTCCAGTGATCGGCGTCGCCCCAGCCGCGGCCGTCGACGCGGCTCCACGAATACATGCTGGCGGTCCATTTGCCGTTGATGTACTTCAGCTGGTAGAACGAATGGACGATGCCGGTGACGGTATCGACGATGTCGCAATGGCCGTCGCCGCCGGATGCCGGCGTGACGCCAACCGGCCAGCGCGGCATCGTGATGTAGCTGCGATAGCCGCCGACGTCCGGATCGCCGACGCCGCCGGTGCCCGGTTTGCCATGCACCTTCATCGGACCATCGTCGGCGTCGGCCTTGAAGACTTCGAGCGACAACGCGCCGCTACCCACTGTCGGCACCCAGGTCGGGTTATACAATGGTTTCTGGATCGGCTCCGTGCCTAACAACGGCCTGATCGGCCGCGAATTCCACGGCGAATCGACCGCAAACAGTTTGTAATAGGATCCCCAGCCGGTGGTGGAGGCATATTGCGCCTGCGCGTTTGCGGCAGGAGCAGAAAAAAGAATCGATGAAACAAAAATGAAACTCGATGCAAAACTACGTTGGAGCCGTTGGGCGTTCGTTCTCATGTACAGTCCTTGATTTTAGGGAACTGTAACTGACCGTGAGAAATTAATTTATGTCTTATGGAACTATCTTGTGGAACCAATTTTAAGGCATTTATTTCCCAATGTGAAGTTTTTCTTTGCCCAAATTTCACATGGATCGTCTGTGCGATCACGCGCATATGAGCAAAATTCCAAGACAATTGATGTTTTTACAGCGTGTTTGGGTTTTTTTGCCAGGGGCGATGCCCCTGAAGCGACGGGCGCGGCAGTGCGTCGATGACGCGGTGGTGAAAGGTGACGGGAATGGTTGGCGCTGGGCCGGGCGGCGAGGATTGGTCCCCCCGACTGGAATCGAACCAGTATCCCACGCTTAGGAGGCATGTGCACTATCCATTGTGCTACGGGGAGGATGGCACATTATAGCCGACGCCGGGTCTGTAGTTAAAGTAAAATGCTGCACCGCACCGTCCTCGTGTTACCATTGTGTCTATGATCGGCGGCGACGGGGCGTCCCGGTGGCGCCGGTCCGCGGCGGTTTTGTTCAGTGATTATTTGAGTAAGGATGAGAGATGTCTGTAACGTTATCGATCGTGATACCGGTCTACAACGGTGCCAGTTTTATTGCTGAGACCGTCAAGGCTTGTTTACATCAGACTTACCGCGACTTCGAAGTCATCGTCGTCAACGACGGTTCGAAAGATGGAACGGCGGCCGAGTTGGCCCAATTCGGCGATACGATCCGTGTCATCAGCATCCCTAACGGCGGCGTCTCGAACGCGCGCAACGTCGGCGTTCGCGCCAGCCTCGGCCGGTATGTGGCCTTCCTCGACGCCGATGACATCTGGTACCCCGACAAGCTCGAGCGCCACCTCGCCGCCATGCTCAAGTATCCCGAGGTCGGTTTCAGCTGCTCGAACTACCGCGTGCGTTACCAATCGGTCGACGCTACCGTGCACTTCGACCAGTTCAAAGGCGACGCCCAGTTGACGTTTGACCGGCCGATCGACGGCGACACCGTGTTCCAGGTGCTGATCCGCTGTAATTTCGTCGGCACCTGCTCGAACGTGATCGCCCGGCGCGACTTGCTCGAGGCGGCCGGCCTGTTCGACACCACGCTGCGCCAGGCCGAGGACTACGACCTGTGGCTGCGGTGCGCCCTGCGCAGTCCGTTCCTGGTGCTGTCCGACATCCTGCTCGTCAAGGTCACCCACGACACCAACCTCACCAACAACCTGGTCGAGACCTGGCAGTACCACGAGAAGGTGCTGGTGATGCTGCTCGACAGCGACGCCATCACAGCGCGCCCCAATTTGCGCAAATCGGTGCACCACGAGCTGTCGGTGGTGCGCTACATCATCGGCAACCGCTTGTTCAACCGCGGCCAGTCGCGCGATTGCTTCGGCTATTTCGTCGCCGCGCTGCGCAGCCAGTGGTCGGTGGGCAATGTCATGGCCTTCGGCGGACATTTCTCGCGCAAGCTGAGCCGGCTGGTGCTGGAAACGCTCAAGCTGCGCAAGCCGTACCGCAACTATTAGGACTGACCGATGAGTGAGCAGCAAGTGCCGGTCGCCGGCGGGAAGCGGCGCGCGGGCGCCGGCCGGGACGGTCGACGATGAGTTTCAGTACGCAGGTCGGACGCAGCGCCATCTGGGCCATCATTGGTCAGGGGACCACCGCCGTGTTGTCGTTGGTCAATTTCGCGGTCGTGGGCCGCTTCGTCTCGCCCAACGAGTACGGCAGTTTTCTGCTGGCGATGATGGTGCTGACGGCCACCCAGTGGCTCGCGCTCAACGCCTACAAGGAACCGGTGGTGCAGGCCAAGGATCTGGGCGACAGCCTGGTCAACTCGGTGTTCACCTTCACCGTCGGCGTCGGCGCGCTGCTGTGCTGTATCATGCTCGGCGCCGCGTGGTACCTCGAGCGCGGCGGCAGCACCCCGGGCGTGGGCGCCTGTATCGTGGTGCTGGCGCTCAAGCTGGTGATCGATACGGCCATGTCTGTGCCGAACGCGCTGCGCGTGCGCAAGCTCGAATTCAAGTTCCTGGCGCGGGTGTCGATTTGCGCCAACATCGCCGCCACCGTGGTCAACGTGTCGTTGCTGCTGGCCGGCTGGGGCTTGCTGTCGCTGGTGCTGTCGCAGATGGTGGCCTCGCTGCTGACGGCTGGCGCGCTGTTGTACACCGGCCAGCAGCGCTACCGGCTGCGCCTGCGCCGCGCCGATCTGGCCGTGCTCGGCGGTTATTCGCCGCATGTGATCCTGTGGCAGGGCCTGGAGGCGCTGGGGCAGACGGTGGACCGCTATTTCATCGCGTCGCGGCTGACGCTGACCGACCTGGGCCTGTATGGCTTCGGCAAGCGCCTCAACGATGTCATCATTGAAGTGTTGGTCGGCGCCACGTCGAACGTGTCGCTGCCGGCCTTTTCGCAAATGCAGAACGACCGCGCGCGCCTGCAGGCGGCCTTTCTCAAGGCGGTGCGCCTGGTGACGCTGATGGTGCTGCCGGTGATCGCCGCGCTGTGGGTGACGGCCGACGACTTCGTGCCGCTGCTGTTCGGTCCCAAGTGGAGCGGGGCGGTGCCGGTGTACCGCTGGTTCCTGTTGCTGGGCATCATCCAGACGATCGGCATTTTGCAGGGCGGCTTGTTGCGCAGCATGTGGAAGCCGGGCGTGTGGACCCGCTACCAGGTGATGCAGGCGGTGGCCAACGTGGTCGTGCTGAGCATTGTGGCCGGCCACAGCATCGACGTCATCGCCGCCGCCATTGTCATCCGCGCCTACGTGCTGTGGGGCTGGGTGGTGTACCAGGTGTGCAAGGCGCTCGAGATGCGGTTCGGCTTTTATTTGCTGCAACTGGCCAAGCCGGTGTCGCTGGCGCTGACCGCCGCCGCCGCCGGTTATGCGATGCGCCATTACGTGGCGGCGGACTGGAATTTGCTTTTGCGCCTGGTCGTGTGTGGCGCGGTGGTGGTCGGCGTTTTCGGGGCGCTGGTGATGGCGCTGTTCCGCAGCGCCGCCGCCGAGTTGCTGGGTTTGGTGAAGGGCATCATATCTCGCGGGAAAAAAGCCTAGGCGTCAGGCCTGGTCGGTTTCCCCTAACCATTTTTGACTCTATATTATGAAACTTTACTATTATCGCGGTGACAAACCGAACTTCGGCGACGACCTCAATCCGTGGATGTGGCCGAAGTTAATGCCCGGGATCTGGGACGAGAACGAGCAGGAGATGTTCCTCGGGATCGGTTCGATCATTTTCGATTCCCACCCCAAGCAGGCGCAAAAAATCGTCTTCGGCGCCGGCTACGGCGGCTACACGCCGCTGCCGGTGATCGACGATAAGTGGAAATTCTATTTCGTGCGCGGCGTGCAGACCGCACGCGAGTGCAAGCTCGACCCGTCGCTGGCGATTGGCGACTCGGCCATCCTGCTGCGCTCGTGCATCACCGAGCGCCCGGCCAAGGTGCACAAGGTGTCGTTCATGCCACACTTCGAAAGCACCGTCGACGGCAACTGGCGCGCCGCCTGCAAACTGGCCGGCATCCATTACATCGACCCCACCGCCACCGTCGACCAGACGCTGGCCGACATCATGGGCTCGGAGCTGGTGATCACCGAGGCGATGCACGGCGCCATCGTGTCGGACGCGCTGCGCGTGCCGTTCGTGGCCGTCAAGCCGATCCAGCAGCGCCACCACATGAAGTGGTTCGACTGGGCGTCGGCACTGGACCTCGATCTGCGGCCGCAGCCGCTAGCCGCGTCCAGCCTGGTCGAGGCGGCGATGAAGTGGGCCGGTTCCAACGACCCGCTGGTGGTCAAGGTGCGCGCCAACCGCAACCGCCTGCTGTGGGTGCTGCCCAACACGTTCGCCCAGCGCGCCGCCGAAAGCCTGCTGCAGCTGGCGCGCATGGAGCCGCAACTGAGCGCGGACGCCAACATGGAGCGCGCGCATGCCCGCATGGTCGAGAAGGTCGAGCTGATGATGCGCGACATCAAGGCGGCGCCGCCGCGGCAGGTCGCCGCGCTGTAAGGCGAGCGCGCCGGCCTGGCGCCGGGCCGCCACGCCGGGTCCGGCCGCCGGCGCCCCGCCGGCACGTTTGATCGGGCGCCGGCGGCGCCCGCTCGGCGCTTCATTTGGCACCTGCGGCGCCACTATCGGTACAATGCGGTTTTCCTCCATCCCACGCGGCGGCGTTACGGCGCCCGCGTTTCAGACCTAGAATATCATTATGGCAGTCATCTCTCTTTCGTCCGCGCAACTCGCGTTCGGCCACGTCGCGCTGCTCGATCGCGCGGAATTTTCCCTCGAGGCCGGCGAACGCGTCGGCCTGATCGGGCGCAACGGCACCGGCAAGTCGTCGCTGCTCAAAATCATCTCGGGCCGCTTCAAGCTCGATGACGGCCTGCTGGTCATGCAGCAAGGCATACAGATCGCTTACGTCGAGCAGGAGCCGGTGTTCGATCCGGAGATGACGGTGCACGACGCGGTCGCCGCCGGCATGGGCGAGCTGCCGGCGCTGCTCAAGGAATACGACGCGCTCACCGGCCAGTTCGGCCAGGGCGACGACGATGCCGTGATGGAGCGCATGCACGACATCCAGGTCAAGCTCGACGCGGCCGACGCGTGGAGCCTGTCGAACAAGGTCGAGACCGTTCTCGACAAGCTCAACCTGACCGGCGACATGCTGATGAAGACGCTCTCGGGCGGGATGCAAAAGCGCGTGGCGCTGGCGCGCGCGCTGGTATCGGCGCCGGACGTGCTGCTGCTCGACGAGCCGACCAACCACCTCGACTTCAGCTCCATCCTATGGCTCGAGGGCTTGTTGCGCGATTTCAAGGGCAGCGTGCTGTTCATCACCCACGACCGCTCCTTCCTCGACAACGTCGCCACCCGCATCATCGAACTCGATCGCGGCCGGCTGCTGTCGTACCCGGGCAATTTCACCACCTACCAATCGCGCAAGGCCGAGCAGCTCGAGAACGAGGAAGTCGAGAACGCCAAGTTCGACAAGTTCCTGGCGCAGGAGGAGGTGTGGATACGCAAGGGCGTGAAGGCGCGCCGCGTGCGCGACGAGGGCCGGGTGCGCCGCCTGGAGGCGCTGCGCCTGCACCGCTCGGCGCGCCGCGAGCAGCAGGGCCAGGTCAAGCTGGAGGTCGGTTCGAGCGAGCGCTCGGGCAAGATCGTTTGCGAGCTCGAGAACGTCAGCAAGCGTTTCGGCGAGCGCGTCATCGTCGACAACTTCAGCGGCACCATCCTGCGCGGCGACAAGGTCGGCCTGATCGGCGCCAACGGCGCCGGCAAGACCACGCTGCTCAAGATGATCCTGGGCGAGCTGGCGCCCGACGGCGGCACCGCCCGCCTTGGCACCAAGCTGCAGGTGGCGTACTTCGACCAGATGCGCACCCAGCTCAACGAGGAGGCCAGCCTGATCGAGACCATCTCGCCGGGCAGCGACTGGGTCGAGGTCAACGGCCAGCGCAAGCACTCGATGAGCTACCTGAACGACTTCCTGTTCTCGCCCGAGCGCGCCCGCTCGCCCGTCAAGTCGCTCTCGGGCGGCGAGCGCAACCGCTTGCTGCTGGCGCGGCTGTTCGCCAAGCCGGCCAACTGCCTGGTGCTCGACGAGCCGACCAACGACCTCGATATCGACACGCTGGAACTGCTGGAAGAGTTGCTCGAGGAGTACACCGGCACCGTGTTCCTGGTCAGCCACGACCGCACCTTCCTCGACAACGTCGTCACCCAGGTGATCGTGGCCGAGGGCGCGGGCCACTGGCGCGAATTCGTCGGCGGCTACAGCGACTGGGAGCGCGTGCGCGACACCGTGGCGGCCAAGCCAGCCAAGGGTGGCAAAGCCGCGGCGGCGGACGCGCCGCCGGCCAAGGCCGAGGCGCCGGGCGCCAAGGCAAAAAAACTCAGTTTCAAGGAGCAGCGCGAGCTTGACGAGCTGCCCAAGTTGATCGCCGCGCTCGAGGACGAGCAGAGCGCGCTGACGCTGCAACTGTCGGACCCGGACTTCTACAAGAAAAACGCCGCCGAGGCCAAGCGGGTCAACGCCCGCGTCGACGAGATCGAAGGCCTGCTGTTGGCGGCGCTGGAGAAATGGGAGTCGATCGAAACGCGCCAACGGTGATTTTTGTGCGGGGCAATAAAAAATGCGGCCTCATGTAGTCAAACAACAGTGTTTTAAATATAATGATGGCTTTCCGGGCATGGCCGCGCCCAGCGTGGCGCCGGTTCCTGGTCCCCGCCGTCATGGGAGTTCGCTTGGCAGAACCGGCTTCGCTGCACCGCATCATTCCGTTCGCGCTGTATATGGCGTTCGTGGTACTGGAGGACGTCCTCGGCCGCCTCGGCTGGCCGCCGGCGCAGCTGCGCTGGCTGTACCCGGTCAAGGCGGCGGCGGTGCTGGCCGCGCTGGCGTGGCTGTGGCGCCATTACGGCGAGCTGCGCCGGTTCGACCTGGGCGCGCGCGGCGTGTTCACGGCGGTCGCCGCCGGCGCGCTGGTGCTGGCGTTGTGGCTGACGCTGGGCGCCGCGTGGATGACCGTCGGCGAGCCGACCGGCTTCGACCCGGGCCCCGGCGGCGCCATCGATCCCCTGTTGGTGGCCGTGCGGCTGGCCGGCGGCGCACTGCTGGTGCCGGTGATGGAGGAGTTGTTCTGGCGCTCGTTCTTGTTGCGCTGGCTCCACAATCCAGACTTTTTGCGGGTCGATCCGGCACACGTACGGTTACTGGCTGTAGTTGTTACGGTGTTATTATTCGGTGTCGAGCATAATCGTTGGTTGGCCGGCGTGGCCGCTGGCGGTGTATATTGTGTGTTGTATATGCGCAGCAGGAGTTTATGGTCGGCAATTGTTGCACACGGGGTGACCAATGGGCTATTGGGCGCTTGGATAATTTTCACCGGGCAGTGGTCTTACTGGTAATCCTACTGGTAATGAGTAAGGCGCGCGGCGGTGGCTCTAACCTAAGAAGAACAAATGTTAAACAATTTGCGTAGCAGTGCAGATCAGGGCGGCGCGCCAGCGCGCTTGCGCGCGCGTCTGAAGCCTGGCGCCAGCGGCGCGGTCCCGGCCGTGCTCGCCGCCACCGCGTTGCTCGGCGGCGTGCTCTTCAGCACTAATGCGTCGGCCGAACTGTCCGACACCATCCACCCGTTCGTGAGCGTCGCCTATGGCCACGAGGGCAATCTGTTTCGCCGCACCGACCAGCAGCTGGCGGCCTCGGAAAACGGTTCCGACAACTTCCGCAGCCTGATCGCCGGCGTCAACGTCGAGCGCCCGATCGGGCGCCAGCTCGTCACCGCCAATGCGCGCGTGTCGCGGGTGAATTACGACAACAATTCCCAGCTCGATTACAACGGCAAGGATCTGTCGGCAGAATGGCGCTGGTCCCTGGCCGCCCATTTCGACGGCCACCTTGGCGCCAGCTACAATCAGGTGATGGCGCCGTTTTCCGATTTCCAGAGCGCCGGCGAGCGCAACCTGCGCGTCTTGCGGCGGGAATACGTCGACGGTAACTGGCGTTTCCACCCGAGCTGGCAATTGCGCGCCGGTTACAACCAGGACCGCTACACCTACGACCTGGTGTCGCAGCGGCTCAACGACCGCACCGAGGACGCCGCGATGGCCGGCATCGATTATCTGGCGTCGTCGGGCAGCACCGTCGGCCTGCAATTTCGCCGCCTGAAGGGCAAGTACCCGTCGCAGCAAACGGCCGGCCTGGCCAACAACGCCTACGTTCAGGATGAGCAAAAGGTCAACATTGTGTGGACGGCGACCGGCACGCTGCAGGTGGTGTTCCTGGGCGGCTTCGTGCAGCGCAAGCACGACACCTACACCGACCGCGACGAGAACGGCACCAACGCGCGCCTGATCGCCAGCTGGCAGCCGACGTCGCGCGTGAACCTGACGGCGCAGGTGGCGCGCGAATTCGCCGCCATCGAAGGCGCGCTCATCAACAGCGCGCTGGTCAACACCCGAAGCCTGTCGGGCTCTTGGGACATCACCTCCAAGATCCAGGCCACGGCCGCCCTGCGGCACGAAAAGCGCGACTTTTCGCCGTTCCAGGCGTCGACCGTGACGCTGCCGGCGTCGCTGCTGAGCGACAGCACGCGCACGATGTCGGCCGGCGCGATCTACCGTCCACTGCGCAACGTCTCGCTGCAAGCGTCGGTGTTCCGCGATCGCCGCACCGGCAGCGCCGCCGTCGGCACCAACACGTTCAAGGCCAATGGCGCCTCCGTCAATGTCACCGTGCAGTTCTGAACATGACCGCTAGTGATACACCCTTGATCTCGTTTTTCCAGCGTGTGCTCGATCCGCTCATCATCATGGGCTGCCTGTACCTGTGCACCATGCTGCTCGGCATGCCGTTCACCGGCTACGAACTGGTGCTGATGATCCTCGGCCACTTCATCGCCGCGGCCGCCTATCAGTATGTCGATCCTTACCGCAGCTGGCGGGCCGGGCGCATGGCCGCCTACGCGCGCGACGTGCTGGCCGGCTGGCTCGTCACCGTCGGCTTCCTGGTGTTCCTGGGCGCCGTCGGCGGCCTCGCCAGCCATTACAACCGTCAGGTCGTGCTGCTGTGGTTCATCGTCACGCCGCTGGCGCTGCTGCTGATCCACCTGGCCGGGCGCTGCATCGGCTCGGACCCGAACCAGCCGAGCGAGATGCGCTCGGTGGTGCTGATCGGCGCCAACGCGATGAGCCTGAAGTTCGCCGCCATCGTCGGACGCAATCCCAACCTGTTCATGAAGGTGGCCGGCTACTTCGACGACCGCGCGCAGAGCCGCTGGCCAGAGGACATGAAGGAGCCAATGCTCGGCGGGATGGCCGACATCGCCGGCTACGTACGCCAGAATAACATCAAGATGATCATGATCAGCCAGCCGGTGTCGGCCCAGCCGCGCATCCGCAAGCTGCTCGACGAGTTGCAGGACACCACCGCGTCGGTCTATTTCCTGCCCGATATCTATGTGTTCGACTTGATGCAGGCCCGCTTCGACACCGTCGGTGGCATGCCGGTCATCGCCATCTGCGAGTCGCCGTTCACCGGCCTGAATGGCGTACTCAAGCGCATCAGCGATGTCGTCATCGCCGCGCTGATCCAGATCATGCTGCTGCCGGTGATGGCCGTCATCGCCATCGCCGTCAAGCTTTCCTCGCCCGGGCCGATCATCTTCCGCCAGCGCCGCTATGGCCTCAACGGCGAGGAGATCCTGGTCTACAAGTTCCGCTCGATGACGGTGGCCGAGGATGGCGCCAAGGTGGTGCAGGCCAAGAAGGGCGACCAGCGCGTGACCAAGGTCGGCGCCTTCTTGCGCAAGAGCTCGCTTGACGAGTTGCCCCAGTTCATCAACGTGCTGCAGGGCCGCATGAGCATCGTCGGGCCGCGCCCGCACGCGGTGGCCCACAACGAGCAGTACCGTAAGCTCATCAAGGGATACATGCTGCGCCACAAGGTCAAGCCCGGCATCACCGGCTGGGCCCAGGTCAACGGGCTGCGCGGCGAGACTGAAACGCTCGATAAAATGGAGGCCCGTATCAACTACGACCTCGATTATTTGCGCAAGTGGTCGCTGTGGCTCGATTTGTGGATTATTTTACGCACGGTGCACGTGGTGGCTAAGCGCGAGAACGCACATTAACGTCACATCCTGAAACAATTTAACGGCGGTTCGTTACAAATAACGCGCCGCCGCCACGTTGGAAGCGTTATAATCACGGCAACTAGTATTGTCGTTTGTTATCAATGACGTTTTTTCGGTAGTGGTTGCATCCGATGCAAGTATCCTGTAATTTGGTGCGGTGCGGCGTTTCGCGATAGCGGCGGCCGAGACATCGCGGTCCGAAACTGATTTTCGAGGAGTAATTTTTGAGCTATTTGCCAACAGCGCGCCACCCGGTCCGGCGCACGCTTGCCCTGCGCCGCGGCTGTATCGCCGTCATGGTCGTTGTCGCCGCCGGTGTGGCCGGTTGCGGGGACAAGAAGGAGCAGAAGTCCGGCCAGGCGCTGGTCAGCGTCAACGGTGCGGAGATCACCACGCTGCAGCTCAACGACGAGATGCAGCGCGCCAACGTGACGCCCGCGCAACTGGAGGCCGCCAAGAAGCAGGTGCTCGAGAGCCTGGTCGAACGGCAATTGTTGCAAAACGCGGCGCAAGAGGAAAAGCTCGACCGCGACCCCAAGGTGGTGCAGGCGATGGAACGCGCCAAGGCGCTGGTGATCGCCCAGGCGTACATGCAAAAGCACGTGGGCCAGCCGGCGCGTCCGACGCGTCCGGAAATGCAGGCGTATTTCGACCAGCACCCGCAGTTCTTCAGCGAGCGCAAGCAATTCGAGATGCGCCAGCTGATCGTTGCCACCAGCGACCTCACGCCCGAGCTCAACAAAGTCGTCGACGGCGCCAAAACGCTCGACGAGGTGGCCGAGCACCTGGGCGGTCGCAACATCAAGTTCGCGCGCAACCAGCTGGCGCGCACCAGCGCCGACCTGCCGCCAGAACTGACGACCAAGCTGCTGGCGATGCCGAAGGGGCAACTGTTCATCATCCGCGAAGGCCCGCGCAGCGTGCTGAGCACGATCACCGACATCAAGGACGCGCCGGTTACGTTCGACAACGTGGCGCCGCAGATCGAGCAGTACCTGGTCAACGCCAAGGGCAAGGAGGCCGCCGCCGCCGAACTGAAGCGATTGCGCGCCGCCGCCAAGGTCGAGTACCTGAACAAGGCGATGGCGCCAAGCGCGCCAACCGCGCCAGCGCCCGCCGCCCCGGCGCCGGCGCCATCGGACGCCGCCGCCCGCGGTGTGTCGGGATTGAAGTAAACAGGCCGGCGGCGCCTCCGTGGCGCCGCCGTTGGCTCTAATAAATCAGGATATAATATTATGATGAAACAAATCTCAATGTGGTTGACGGCGCTGGCGCTGACGCTGGTCGGTTTCATGGGCGCCGCGCAGGCCCAGGAACTGCCGCTGGGCACGGCCGACGTGCTCAAGATCACCGTGTACAACAACCCCGACCTGACCATCGAGACCAAGATCAGCGGTGGCGGCTTCATTACCTTCCCGCTGCTCGGCCAGGTGGCCCTGGCCGGCCTGCCTGCCGCCGCCGCCGAGAAGAAGATCGCCGACCTGCTCGACGCCGGCGGTTTCGTCAAGAAGCCGCAGGTCAATATCATCGTGCAGCAGATGGCCAGCCAGCAGGTGTCGGTGCTGGGCCAGGTCAACCGTCCAGGCCGGTTCCCGATCGACGCCAGCCGCAACGCGCTCGACGTGCTGGCGCTGGCCGGCGGCGTCGGCTCCGAAGGCGGCGACAGCATCACGGTGCTGCGCAAAAAGAAAAACGGCGACACCACCAAGGAAATCATCGACCTGGTCGAGGTGGTTCGCAGTGGCAAGATCAACGAGCTCGATCTTAACGGCGGCGACGTCGTCTACGTCGAGCGCGCGCCGCGCTTCTACATCTACGGCGAAGTGCAGCGTCCCGGCCTGTTCCGGCTCGAGCGCAACATGACCGTGCTGCAGGGGCTGGCCGCCGGTGGCGGCCTGACGGCGCGCGGCACCGAGCGCGGCCTGCGCGTCAAGCGCCGCGACGCGGCCGGCAAGCTGCAAACGCTCGACGTGCAGCAAGACGACCTGCTGCGCCCGGACGACGTCGTGTACGTGAAGGAAAGCCTGTTTTAA
>DASVTJ010000644.1:0-4301 GCA_036387635.1 Duganella sp. | reverse complement strand
TTACCTGCGGCGCCAAATCCGCCACGAGCAAGCGCGCCGGCCCGGCCAGCCCTGCGCGCTGGTACTGCTGGACATCGACGGTTTCCACCTGATCAATCGGGAATTCGGCCAGCCCGAGGGCGACCGCGTGTTGCAGGCGGTAGGCCACATGCTGTTGCTGAACCTGCGCAACGATGACTTGCTGTGCCGCTATGCCGGCGACCGCTTTGCGCTGCTGCTGGCCAACACCAGCGTGGCCGAGGCCGCCGCGCTGGCCGATCATTTGGCGGCGATGGTCGGGCAGATGCGCCACCACGCCAAAGGCGACCGGGTCGGCATCACATTGCGCCATGCATGCTCAAGCACCGACGCCGCGCCCGAGGTGCTGCTGGCCGAACTGAGCAAGGCGGTGTCGCAGACGGCCGCCCCGCAATCGGCCGCCACGGTGATCGCTACAGCCACGGCGGCCACCGCATGATCGCCTACCGGCAAATCGGCGACAGTTTTATTCCGGCGCAGCACCAGCCGGCGCTGGTGCTCGACTACGCGCGCAGCCGCGAACTCGACGAGCAGGGCGACAAGATACTGCGCGGCACCGGCCTGCAAGGATGGGATATGCCGGCCGCCGGCAGCACGCTGAGCCCGGCGCAATATCTGCAACTGCTGTCGAACGTCACGCGCGAGCTCGACAGCCCCGACACCAGTTTCATGCTGGGCCAGCAGATGCTGCCCGGCCACTTCGGCGCGCTCAGCCACGCCTTGCTGCAAGCGCAGAACCTGCGCCAGGCGCTCGAGATCCTGTGCGCCGGACGCGCGCGGCTCTGCCCGCTGCTGACGCCGCGCCTGCGCGAGGAGGGCGACTTGGCCGTGCTGTACTGGACCGATAGTTTCGGCGCGCCCAGCCAGTTGCCGGCGCTGGTCGAAATGCATATGACGGCGGTGACGGCGATGTGCCGCTGGCTTGGCGGCGAGCGCCTGCCATGGCGTTACTGCCTGAATCGCGGCGCGCCGGCCCATGTCGAGCAGCACGAGGTGCACCTCGGCGGCGACCTGCGCTTCAACTGCCACCTCGACGCCATGCTGATCAATCCGGTCTGGCTAGACCGGCCTTGGCCGCGCGGCAACGCCATGGCGGCGTCGGTGGCGCTGAACGGCATGGCGGCCGAAGCAGGGGAAGACGCGCTGGCGCTCACGCCGAGTTTGCTGTCGGCGCTGTACGACCACCTGCTGGCCCACATCCGGCTCGGCCCGACACTGGAACTGAGCGCGGCTGCTTTCGGCGTCAGCCCGGCGACGCTGAAGCGCCACCTGGCGCGCCACGGCAGCCACTTCCAGGCCGAGCTCGACCAGGTGCGCGCCCATGTGGCGATCCACCTGTTCCGGTCGCGCGGCTACGACAACGAGGCGGTGGCGCAATACCTCGGCTTCCACGACGCCACCAACTTCCGGCGTTCGTTCAAGCGCTGGACCGGCCTCACGCCCAGCCTGCTGCGCGACGGCTTGCTCAGCGTTCCGCTATAACGTCCCCGGAAGCGCCGCCGACAGATCCATCGTCCGATCTGGATTGCCTTGCAGGGATGCCGGGCCGGGTCGTGTTCCAAGGTATCTCGCGTGTCCCGCGTTCAGCCACAGTTGAAGAGTAAATCCCTTGTCAGTAACCGGTTTTTTAATGATAATGCATTCCCATTATCATGATGAGGATTTTCTGTATCCAGGCCTCGACATGAACCCCGCCTGCATCACTGGCGACTCCACACTTATACAAACAGGAAGACGATGATCAAATACCTTCGACGCGGCGACGCCGCTGCCGTTCTCGCATTGATGCCAACGCTGTTGTGGGCACAGACGACCGAGGTTGACCAACCGGATATTGCGAACGGGACCGACAACAGGGTTGTCGTTACCGCCAGCCGGGGGACGGAAGTGCTGCCGGCGATGACGCCGTCTCAGACCTTGTCCGGCGCCGAGCTGGTACATCGCCGCCAAGGCGGGTTGGGCGAGACGCTGGCTGGCTTGCCGGGCGTTCATCTGGACAGCTTCGGCGGGGGCGCGTCGCGTCCCGTGATTCGCGGCCAGACCTTGCCGCGCATCGAGATATTGAGCGATGGCGCGGCGCTGTTCGACGTTTCGTCGGTGTCGCCGGACCATGCGGTGACAACCGACCCGCTGCTGCTCGACGCAATCGAGGTCATCCGTGGACCGGCCGCTGTCCGCTATGGCGGCAACGCCGTCAACGGGGCGATCAATCTGATCGACAGCAAAGTACCGACCCGGCTGCCGGCCGGTGGCCTGAGCGGCGCCACGGAAGTGCGCTATGGCACCGGCGACAACGAGAAGACCGCCGTCGGCCGCGTCACGGCCGGCGTGGGCCAGTTCGCGCTTCACGCCGAGGGGGTGCGCCGGCATGCCGGTAATTACGAGGTGCCGGGCGCGTATGGCGCCGACGCCTTGCCCGACTCCTTCGCAGAAAACACCAGCTATGCCGTCGGCGCCTCGTGGATCACCGCGAAAGGCTACATCGGCGCCGCCTTCACGCGCATGAAAAGCGCCTATGGCTTGCCGGGACACAGCCACCTGAACGGCGTCTGCCATACGCACGACATGGACCTGCACTGCGCGGCGCACGGCGGTTTTGATGACCCGTTCGGCTCCTCCGATAACCATACCGCGCAGATCAAGCTCGATAGCGACCGGTTCGATATCCGCGCCGATTACGACGACCTGCTGCCGGGGTTTTCCCATACCCGCCTGCGCCTGTCCCATACCGACTACGCGCATGACGAGATCGACGGCGCCAGCCTGTTTACGCGCTATACCAACAAGGTCTGGGACGGCCGCATCGAGCTGACCCACCGGCCGCTGCTCGGCTTTACCGGCACGCTGGGCGTGCAGTACACGGACGGCACTTTCAGCGGCATCAATGTCGAAGACCTGCACGTGGCGTTCCCGGCCAACGCCTACGGACTGGTGCCGCCTTACTATCACCTCACGAAGAGTGTCGGCCTGTCGCTGGGCGAACGCCGCTCGTTCGGCGCGTTCGATCTTGAATTTGCGCTGCGCAAGGATTGGCGCGACATGCGCGCGGCGGCGCCCAAGTTCCTGGCCACCCTCGATGCCGAATATGAAGGGATGTTTACGGAGTGGTACGGCAACGATTGGCGACAGATCATCGAGTCCGAAGAGGTCGGCAGTTTCCTGGCCAAGAATCCGGCCACAAAGCACAATCCTTTCTCGGCCTCGATCGGCGGGCTGTGGAACCTGGGGCAGGGAGCGTCGATCGGACTGTCGTTCGGCCATGCCGAGCGCGCACCAAACGTGCGCGAACTCTACGCCCGTGGCAACAATCTGGCCACCAACAGCTATGAGCTTGGACTGGCCGTGGATAATCCGGTTTCCAAGGAGGGCAAGCGCTCTGCCGGGGATGTGCTCGAGTCCACCAATTCGGTCGACCTGACCTTGCGCAAGAAAGACGGTCCGCTCGATGCAGAGATCGGCCTGTTCTACCAGGACGTCAGCGATTATGTTTTTGCGCGCTTGATCGAAACCGAACGCGAAACAGGTGTCGCGCACAACTTCCTGGCCTATACGGCAGCCGATGTGCGCTTTGCCGGCATCGATGGGCAGCTCGGCTACCAACTCACGCCCGCTTCACGTGTCACGCTGTTCGGCGACCATGTCCGCGCCCGGATGAAGGACGGGAACGATCAGCTGCCGCGCATTCCGCGCGGCCGTCTTGGCGCACGCTACGAGAGAAACTGGGGGCCGCTCTCCGCCGATCTCGAAGTGTCGCGCACCTTCGGCCAGAGCCGGATCGCCTCCTATGAAACCGAGACGCCAGCCTACAACATGGTCAACGCGACCGTGGCGTACCGGTTCGACATGGGCACGCGGCAGTCGCTGGAGTTGTATGCGCGCGGCACCAACCTGACCGATGAGCTGGCTTTCGCGCATACCTCGTTCGTCAAGAATCAGTCGCCGCTGAGAGGCCGGAGCATTGCGTTCGGCGCGCGCCACACGTTCTGACGGGGCATCAAGGCCGCCGCTGGCGTTCCGTCGCCTGATCCACCGTCGTATGCACCGGCTCCTGCACGAACGACCCCATGCCCGCGCCCAGATAGAAGCTCGGATGCGGCGGCTGGTTGTAGCCGGCGTTCTGCGCCGCCACCTGCGCCCGGTACTGCGGATTGTGCATCAGCGTCGGCAAGCGCGTGGTGGTCGGCGCGGTGGTGCTGTAGATCAGCAGCGCCGTGTTGGCGCTGTTGCGCCATACCACTTCCTCGCGCCAATCGCCCAGCAGATCGGCGCTCAGCACCGGCGTC
>DASVTJ010000643.1:0-4628 GCA_036387635.1 Duganella sp. | reverse complement strand
GCGCCCGAGCCGGGCCTGCGCTCGCGCATCGAGGCGGCGCTGGAAGGCAAGCCGGTAAGGCTGGCCAAGATCGAGACCTCCAGCGCCGCGCGCAACACGTCGATCGACAACGACGTGATGACGCTCGACCAGCTGGAGCAGCTGAAACCGGACGACATCTTCCGCCAGCTTTACCAGCAGCGCTTCGGCAATGACGCCCCGACCGAGCAACTGAGCGCCTTTGCGGAGTTGATGCTGCCATGAGAATCCTGAAAATCGGCGGTAAAAACCTGGCCTCGCTGGCCGGTGAATTCGGCGTAGACTTCGAACAGGAGCCGCTGGCTTCCACCGGCCTGTTCGCCATCAGCGGCCCGACCGGCGCCGGCAAGAGCACCCTGCTCGACGCGCTGTGCCTGGCCTTGTACGACGCCACCCCGCGCCTGCTCAAGGTCGCAGGCCGCAGCTACCTCACCGACGTCGGCGCCGAAACCGTGTCGACGCAGGACACGCGCACCTTGCTGCGCCGTGGCACCGCCGAAGGCTACGCCGAAGTCGATTTCGTCGGCAACGACGGCGCGTCGTACCGCGCGCGCTGGAGCGTACGGCGCTCGCGCACCAAGGCCGAAGGCGCGTTGCAGCCGACCGCGATGTCGTTGCTGCTGTTGCCGGCCTTGCAGCCAATCGGCGGCACCAAAACCGAGGTGAAAGCGGAAATCGAAAAACGCATCGGCCTGTCGTTCGAACAGTTCACGCGCGCCGTGCTGCTGGCGCAGAACGAGTTTTCGGCCTTCCTCAAGTCCGAGGACAACGAGCGCGGCGAGCTGCTGGAAACGCTCACCGGCAGCACCATCTACACCGAGATTTCGATGCGCGCGTTCGAACGCGCCAAGCTGGAACAACTGGCGCTGCAAAAGCTGAACGCCCGCCTGGCCGACCAGAAACCACTCAGTGCCGAGCAGCGTGGAGAGCTGGAAGCGCAAGGCCTGGCCGCCGCCGAAGCATTGCAGGCGTTGGAACAGCGCAAGGCGGAGCTGGAGCAGGAACTGCGCTGGCACAAGCAGGCCGAAAAACTGAAGGACGACGAGGCGGCCGCGCAGCGGGCCAGCGAAGTGGCCGCCGCCGACGTGCTGGCGTCCGCGCCGCTACGCGCCGACCTCGCGCGCATTCTCGCCGTGCAGCCGGCGCGCCCCCTCGCCGACGATATCGGCCGCATCGACGCCGACATCGCCGCCACGCAGGCCGCCATCGCCGCCAGCACCGGGGCGGCCGCGCAGGCGGCGCAGGAGCTGGAAAACGCCGCCGCCGCCCATGCGCGGGCCGCCGCGCAACTGACGGAGGCGGAGAACGCCCAACGCGCCGCCGCGCCGTTGCTGGACCAGGCCAAGGCGCTGGACGCCCGCATCGAGGGCATGCTGCCGGCCTACCGCCAGGCGGCGGCGGCGTGCGAAAAGGCCGACCAGGCCGATGCCGCCGCCAAAGCGGCGGTGCAGTCCAAGCAGGACGAACGCATGCGCCTCGACGCCCAGCACGCGGCCGGCTTCACCTGGCTGGGCCAGCACAAACATTGGCAGACGCTGGCGCAATCGTGGGAGCGCTGGGATGTGCTGTTCGTGCAGGCCGGCCAGGCCGCCTCGCAGGCCGAAAAACTCGGCAACGCCGCCGCGCGCGTGCAGCGCACCGCCAAAGGCCATCGCGACGAGGAGGCCGACGCCAGCGCCAAGCTGGCAACCTCCGGCGCGGTGCTGCAAACGCTGGACGCGCGGCGACAGGACGCGGCGCGGGCATTGGCCGCATTCTCCGCCGAGCAGCTGCAAGCGACGCGCAGCAACTGGGAGCAGCGCCGCGACCTGTTGGCCGGCGCCGAGAAAATCTGGATCGACCTTGAAGCACGCCAGCAGCGCAGCGCACACATCGCCGCGCAGTCGGCGCAGCTGCGCAAGGCGATGGAGACCGCCGAGAAGCAGCTGACGGCGGCGCGGGAGGAGAACATCGCCATCATGGCCGCCTTCTCGCAAGCCGAGCGCTCGCTGAAACTGGCCGAGGCGGCGTGCGCCGAAAACGTCGAGTCGCTGCGGGCGGCGCTGGAAGACGATACGCCCTGCCCGGTGTGTGGCGCGCACGAACACCCGTACCGGCACAACGACGGACCGCTGCAAGCGATGCTCGGCGGCCTGCAAGCGGAAGTGACGCGTTGCCGCAAACAGATGGAAGTCAACGTCAATCAGCAGGCGGCCCAGCGCGCGACCGTGCAGGCCAGCCTGGAACAGTTGCAGGTGCTCGCCACCGAAAGCCGTGGCCTGGGCCAGGCGCTGGAAAAAGCGGGCGCCGCGTGGGGCGCCCACGCGCTCGTCGCCGCCGACAGCGCCGTGCGCCTTGAGTTGCCGCCGGAGCCCGAACGCGCCGGCTGGTTCGTCGCGGAACTGGAGGCGGCACGCGCCGCGCTGCAAGCGGCCGAGCGGCAGGAACGCGCGCTGCACGCGGCCCGCAACGCGCGCGATCAGGCGCAGGCGGCCTGGGATGCGGCGTCTGCCGAACACGCGCGCTTGCAGGGGGTGGCGTTGAGCGCCCAGACGGCACTGGCGCTGGCCAATACCGAGCACAAAGCGCTGGAAGACCAGCGCATCGAAGTAGCGTTGGCCTTGAGCGCACTGCTGTCCGATCTGGACGCGGCCTTCAGTGGCGGCGACATTCCGAGCGATGAATGGAAGGACGACTGGAAAACCGGTCCGGCGCGATTCCACGGGGCGCGCCAGGCCGAAAGCAAGCAGTGGCTGGCGCAGCGCGCCGCGCATGATGAACGCAGCGCCGCCATGGCCACCATCGAAATCGAACTGAAAGCCCTGGACGACGCGCTGGCCCGCACCGGCCACGCCGCGCTCGGCGCCCGCGAAGCATGGAGCGCGGCCGACAACGCGCTGCGTGCGATGCAGCAGCAGCGCATGGAACTGTGGGATGGTAAGCCGGTGCGCGAAGTGGAACAGATGCTCAACGCCGCCATCGACGCGGCCAAGTCGCAGTTAGCCAGCCGCCAGCAGTCGGTGCAGAACGCGGCGCAAGCGAAAACGCGTATGGACGAAGCGCTGGCGCAGGCCGGCCATCGTTTGACTGCCTTGCACGCGTCGGCCACTGCCGCCGCCACTAGCCTGACCGACTGGCTGGCCGCATTCCAGCAGCGCCAGCCCGAATCGGACCAGGACGCGTTGGCCGATCTCGATCAGCTTTACGCGCTACTGGCCCACACAGCCGACGACATCGACGCCCGCCGCAACACGCTGCACGCGGTCGATCGCGCCGCCGACAGCGCCGCCACGGTGCTGCGGGAACGTCAACGCCAGCGCGAACAGCATCAGCTTTCGGCGCCGCCAAGCCACGTGTCGGCAGCAGCGGGGGCAACGTCGACGGCGTCCGACGCCGATGCCCCCGCTGCCGAATTGCCGCTCGCCGCCCTGGCCTCTACCCTCAACGCGCTGATGGCCGAACGCAAGGCCGCGCACGACATCGCGACGGGCCTGCAACTGTCGCTGGCGCAGGACGACGCCAAGCGCCAGCAGTCGCACTCGATGCTGGCCGAAATCGAAAAGCAGGAGGCGGTCGAACAACGCTGGTCGCGCATGAGCGATTTGATCGGCTCGGCCGATGGCAAGAAATTCCGCAACTACGCGCAGCAGTTCACGCTGGACGTGCTGCTCGGTTACGCCAACGCTCACCTGAACCACCTGGCGCGCCGCTATCAACTGGAACGCATCAACAATCCGGCCAACCCGTCGCTGGCCTTGTTGGTCCGCGATCAGGACATGGGCAGCGAAATGCGTTCGGTGCACTCGCTGTCGGGCGGCGAGTCGTTCCTGGTCTCGCTGGCGTTGGCGCTGGGACTGGCCTCGCTGTCGTCGAACCGGGTGCGGGTCGAATCGCTGTTCATCGACGAAGGCTTCGGTAGCCTCGATGCGGAAACGCTGCGCGTGGCGATGGACGCACTGGACGGCCTGCAAGCCATGGGCCGAAAGGTCGGCGTCATCTCCCACGTGCAGGAAATGACGGAGCGGATCGCCACCAAGATCATGGTGCAGCCGTCCGCCGGCGGCCGCAGCTCGGTCACTGTGGTGTAAAGGTCATCGTTTCGGCGGCTCCTCGCGCTCGATCTTGAATGGTTCCCAGCCCAACTCGTGCCGGATCTGCTTCGGGTCCGGCGGCGGGCGCCGTTCTTCAATGAGTATCCGCAACCACTGGCGCACGCTTTCTTTGCTCGGTTGCTTCTTCTTGTCCATGGCTTTTGCCTCTCGAGGAATGATCCCTGGTGAGACCATAACGCCACGGCGAGCGCCCAGTTGACGGCTAATTTGCAACCAATTGCGACAAATTTGCTACTATGAAAGCACGAGATCGAAGCCACGATGCGTCAATGCTAAAATCCCGCCTTTGCCTACCGCATCCAAGATCAATCATGTTAAAAGCACCACGCACGCTCACCTTCAAATGCGCCAAGTGCGCCAAGGCCGTCCAGGTCCGTTTGCAAAAAGTATCGGCCTGCTCGCACATCCAGCCCTACCTGGGCATTTGCGCCTGCGGCGAAGTCAAACACCACGCGATCGGCCAGAAAGACGCCGTCGCATCGTACCTGGCGGCGCCCGAAGGCTGGACCCACCACCATT
>DASVTJ010000642.1:0-3437 GCA_036387635.1 Duganella sp. | reverse complement strand
CGGCGCCTACGCCGCCGTCATCCCGCTGTGGATCGCCGCCATGATCGAGCAACGGCCGGTCATCATCAACGGCGACGGCGAGAGCAGCCGCGACTTTTGCTTCGTCGCCAACGCGGTGCAGGCCAACCTGCTGGCCGCGCTGGCCGACAAACCGGCCGCCGTCAACCAGGTCTACAATATCGCGCTGGACGCGCGCACCAGCCTGAACGAACTGTATCTGATGCTGCACGGCCTGCTGGTGGAACGCTATCCGCACCTGCGCGACGACCGGCCGCAATACGGCGAGTTCCGCGCCGGTGACGTGCGGCACTCGCAGGCGGACATCTCCAAGGCGGCCGAGTTGCTGGGCTACGAACCGACCCACGACCTCGAACGCGGCCTTAAGCAAGCGCTGCGCTGGTACATCGGCCAGCTGGACGCCAAAAGCAGGCCGGACCCCGCCGAGGTATAGCGATATCGGTTGAGCCAGCCCGGCCTCACGGCGCGGAACGGCTGACCGTCAAGGTCCGCACGAGCCCCGCGAAAATCAACGGTGTGCAAGGTCACCGGCTTTCTGCACACCTTGCAGACCTGGTTCATCACCTGTTCGGCCCGGGAATCGATGTGGATCGACGTGGATCGCTGGCCCAACAAAAAGCCGCAGCACCCGAAGGCGTTGCGGCTTTTTGTAAGAGGGAGAGCGTGAAGCTTTGGATCAGTGCGGCACGTAGCTACTGCTGGCCGCTTCCTTGATCACGCGGCCGGCGGTGCGCGCGGCGGCGGTGGCATTGCCCACGCCTTCATCCGAATCACGCCCCATGCCGACCAGGCCGACGGCGGCCCGCGCGTCGCCTGCGCTGGCCGCCCGTTCAAACAATGCGATTGCTTCGCCACGCTTGGCCGGGTTGGACAGATAACGCAGCGCCAGCTCACGCTGCGCGACGGCCGAACCTTGATCGGCCCACTCTTGAAGGCGGCGTTCCGCGGCAGGTTGGCCTTGCGGACCGATCTGCATCGCAGCAGCTTCAATCACTGTCGAAGCGGGCATGGCACCTTCCTGAGCCTGGCAAGCGATCAACGCTCCCACCAGTACCAGAACCGACGATACCAACACGCCTGACTTGTTGAATAAATCCATTTTTTAATTACCTTTGATAATCGCCACTTACGACGCACCGCACCATTATACTTGCACGAGAGCAAATTGACTAATACGCAATAGTACGCAATAGTACGCAGTCTACAAATACGAGCCAGATCTTACGAGATTGTCACGTAGCGTGTCGCACGCCCGCGCGGCGCCGCAGTACCTTGCCACTCGCGCAGACTCGAACAGGTGCGATATTAACATGGAGATTTTGCAGGTCAGAATTGCAAGTACCGAATCAGGGTAACAAATGTAACAATTCGTTAAGACGCTCGAGAAGGCTGGAATAGCGGCCGAACTGTGCAATGCAGCATGCGCCCAATTCAACAACGCCGCCGGAAGGCTGCGGCCGACGACGGGAATGTGGGGAGTAGATGACCGGCGCCGGACCCGCAGGGCGGCCGCAACAGCGCCGGGTTGGCGTAGATCAGGGCTGGCCGATGATGCCGCTCTGGGGCGCGTTGTGCAGCAACCATTCCGCCGCGTACTGAAGCACCAGTTGATATTCGAATTCCAAGGCCGCGAACAGCGAAGGGATATCCGCGCTTCGGTGTTCGGCCAACGCCTGCTCCAGCAGCAGCGAGGAGGTCACCAGGCGCTTGGCGCCCAGTGTGCCGACGGAGCCGCGCAGGCTATGCAAGATCTTGCCGGCGTCGTCCGTGCGGCCCTCAGTTAATGCCAATTGCGTCTGACGAAACGGTTCCATGCCCGGCGAGCAGGCATCGCGCACGATTTTTGCCACCACGGCCAATGCCTTGTCGTCATTGCCCATATATTTGAGCAGCGTGGCAACGGAAAATACACCTTCCTCGTTTTTTGGCGGACTGGCTGACATACATCGCTCCAAGGCAATTAAGTATCTAATATTACCGTTCCGGTCGATGTTTCCGCACAGATTGTTACAATTTAATCAAACTATCTTTAAGCGAGATCAACCCGCTGACGTCATTTGGCGCCGATTTGCACGTCGACGGTCATCGCCTCGGCGCCGCCGCCGCGTCGCACACCGCGCACCGGCGCGGCCGAATCGTAGTCGCGCCCGATGGCCAAACGGCAATAGGCATCGGTCATCAATCGGTTGTGGGTGACATCGATACTGATCCAGCCGACGTAATCCTTGTCCTCGGCCCAGGCGTCGACCCAGGCGTGGCTGGCGGCATGACCGCTGTCTTCCGGATCGATGTAGCCGGACACGTAGCGCGCCGGGATCCCGTGCGCATGGCAACAGGCCAGGAACAAGTGTGCATGATCCTGGCACACACCCTGGCCCAGCGCCAGGGCGTCGCTGGCCGTGGTGGTCACGGCGGTCGCACCGCTTTGATACCTGACCGCACCAAAAATGTGCTCGGCAAGACACATCAGATCCTTGGTTTGCGCGCGGCCATCGGGCAAGCACGAAGCCGCCAATGCCAGAATACCGGGCGTGGTCTCGGTCAACCGCGTCGGCGACGTGAAAATCAATGGCGACAGCCGTTCGCCGTTCGGCACCCGGCCCTTGAGCGGGGTGGTCGTGTCGATCACGCCGGCGGCGACGATCGTCAGGCCCTGGTGCGGCACGTCCATCGTCATCATGTGCGACAAGTTCTCGTAGGCGTCGGTGTAGGCGTGCACATGGCCGGGCATGGCGATATTCCACGACAGCACAGTTTGTTGCGGTTCCTTGCGGGGCGTCAGGTGCAGTTGCTGGATCGTGTAGGCGAGCGCCGTGGCGTACGTGTACCGCGTTTCATGCCGGATATTGAGTTGCATTACGGAGCCTCTCGCTCAAGCGGCCAACGGCACCAGGAAATCGCGGCTGACGCGGTCACCGAGTTGATTGATATCGGCCAGGAAGCGCGTCAACGTGTCGTGCAGGCCGGCCTCCAGGATGTCATCGATTTTGCTGAATTGCAGCTCGGCGCGCAGCCGTCCGGCCAGGCGTTCGGTGTCGGAAGAGACGCCGTTGCGCACTTCGGCCAGGTTTTGCACGACCTCGTCCATGCAGGCCAGCAGCGAACGCGGCATGTCGCCGCGCAGCATCAGCAGCTCGGCGATCCGGGCCGGCGTGATGACGTCGCGATACACCTTGCGGTAGATCTCGAAGCCGGATACCGAGCGCAGCAGCGCGCCCCAGTAGTAGAAGTCGCGCGGGCTGATCGCCTCGCCGCGGATGGCCTCGACGCCGTCGCCGTGGAATTTCACGTCCAGGATGCGCGCCGTGTTGTCGGCGCGCTCGAGGAAGGTGCCGAGACGGATGAAATGCACCGCCTCGTCGCGCAGCATGGTGCCCACGGTCACGCCGCGCGACAGGTGCGAGCGGTACTTGACCCAC
>DASVTJ010000641.1:0-8640 GCA_036387635.1 Duganella sp. | reverse complement strand
GCCGGGCGTAAGCAACAGCGGCTCCACCAGCGAGGATGGCTACTCGGGCCGTCTCGGGCTTCAATACCAGCTGTCGCGCGACGTCAACGCATACGCGACCTACTCGCGCGGCTACAAAGGCCCGGCCTACAACGTCTTCTTCAACATGCTGGGCCGCGACAAGCTGGCGCTCAAGCCGGAAACGTCCGACTCGTTCGAGCTGGGATTGAAGGCCAGCGCGTTCGATCGCCGCCTGACCGCCAACGTCGCCGTCTTCAACACCAAGTACGCCAACTACCAGGCCAACTTCTACGATACCGTCTCCGGCACCGTGATTACGCGGCTGATCAACGCCGGCGATGTATCGACCAAGGGCGTGGAGCTGGACATCAACGCGCGCCCGACCCGCCAGCTGACGCTGACCGCATCGCTGGCCTACACCGACGCCCGCATCGACGACTTCAACTGCCCGCCGGCGGCGACGGCGTCGTGCAACCTGAATGGCCAGCCGCTGCCGTTCTCGCCGAAGTGGAAGTCGTTCACCCGCGCTAACTACGCGCTGCCGCTGCAAAACGGTTTGATCGTAGATCTCTCGGCCGATTATTCATATCAGGCCAAGACGCAGTTCGACCTGTTCCAATCGCCGGACGCGATCCAGGGCGCGTATGGCGTCGTCAACGCAGGCGTCGCCTTATCCTCGACCGAGAGCGGCTAGCGCGTGGCGCTGGTGGCCAAGAACCTGGCCAACAAGTCCTACGCCACTAATCTTGTCACCTCGACCGGCTACGTCACGCGCGCGGTGCCGCGCGACGACGAGCGTTATTTCGGCATCACCGCACGCAAGGAGTTTTAATGGCACGTCCAGCAGGTAGTCAACTCAGTATCGCCGCCTTCATGATGCGGCACGGGCACCACGTTGCCGCGTGGCGGCATCCGCAAACGGATCTGGAATCGAATCCGTTCAAGGTGTTCCGGCAGCAGGTGCAAAACGCGGAGCGCGCATGCCTGGACGCGGTGTTCTTCGCCGACAGCCTGGCGCTGACCGGCGGCGTACCGGCGCTCGAACCGCTGACGTTGTTGTCGGCGCTGGCCGCGTCCACCGACAGCATCGGCTTGATCGGCACCGCCACCACCACCTACAACGAGCCGTACACGGTGGCGCGCCAGTTCGCGTCGCTCGATCAAATCTCGGAGGGCAGGGCGGGATGGAACCTGGTCACGTCCGATAACGCGGCGGAGGCGGCCAACTTCGGCCGCGACCAGCACGTGGCGCACGCGGCTCGATATGAGCGGGCGCGCGAATTTCATCAGGTGGTCACGGGATTGTGGGATAGTTGGGAAGACGGGGCACTGATCAACGATAAAAGCGGCGGCCGGCTGGTCGATCCCGACAAGCTGCACAAGCTCGATCATCGCGGCGCGCACTTCGCGGTGGCCGGACCGCTGAACGTGACGCGCAGTCCGCAGGGACGGCCGGTGGTGGTGCAGGCCGGCGGTTCGGAAGCCGGCCGCGATCTGGCCGCGGCCACGGCGGAAGTGGTGTTCACGGCCCAGCCGTCGCTGGCGAAGGCGCAGGATTTTTACCGCGACATGAAGCGCCGGGTGCTGGCGCATGGCCGCGTGCCGGAATCGCTGAAGGTGATGCCGGGCCTGTTCGCGGTGGTGGGGCGTTCGCAGGGCGAAGCGGACGACAAGTTCGGCACGTTGCAGCAGTTGATCGAACCGAAGGCCGGCCTGGCGCTGCTGGGACGCATGATCGGCAACTTCGATCTGTCGGGTTATCCTTTGGACGGTCCGCTGCCAGAGCTGCCGCAGACGCAGGACGGCCAGCGCAGTCGCCAGCAGTTGCTGACCGATCTGGCGCAGGGCGAGAATTTGACGATACGCCAGCTATACGAGCGCATCGCCGGCGGGCGCGGGCACTTCACCGTCGTCGGCACGGCGCAGGCGGTGGCCGACCAGATGCAGGCGTGGTTCGAGCAGGAGGCGGCCGACGGCTTCAATTTCATGGCGCCGGCGCTGCCAGGCGGGCTGGATGATTTCCTGTCGCTGGTGGTGCCGGAATTGCAGCGGCGCGGTTTGTTCCGCACCGCCTATCGGGGCACGACGCTGCGCGGGCATCTGGGTTTATAGGTTCAAATGTAAGGTTCAAAACGGGACAAGCATGAAGGTAACCAGCAGGATTGTGATCGCGGCGTTGGCCGTGTCGGCGATGTTGGCGTTCATCGCGCCATTGCACGCGCAGGAGTACTTCGGCGATTTGCGGCCCGATGCGCCGGAGCTGGCCGCGCGCGGCACGTTGCCAGTCGGCGTGCGCACGTTGGTCGCGGAGCACGCGGACCAGCTGGACGTGCTGCGTTACAGCGAAGCGAATCAAAATCCCCGCTACACCCGCAAGCTCACGCTCGAAGTCTGGTATCCAGCCACGCTGGCGGCGGGGCAGAAGGAGCATACGGTTTATAGCGATGTACTGGGGTCCGGTCCCAACGATCCGGCGCGGCCCAACACGCCGTTCCAGTTCAACGGCCGCGCGGCCCGCGACGCGGCGCCGGCCACCGGACGTTATCCACTGGTGATCGTTTCGCACGGCTATCCGGGTTCGCGTCTGCAAATGAGTTACCTGACCGAGAACCTGGCGTCGAAAGGCTATGTCGTGGTGGCGATTGACCATCCCGAATCCACCCGCGCGGACAAGGCCGGCTTTGCCAGCACCTTGCTGAACCGCCGTCTGGACGATCTGTTCGTGCTCGACAGCGTGGCGGCGTGGGCCAAGCCGGCCAGCGGTAACTTCCTCGCCGGCCTGGCCGACGCCGGCAACACCGCGTTGATCGGCTACTCGATGGGCGCTTACGGCGCGCTGAACACCGTAGGCGCGGGCGTCAGCGCGGCGGCTGCGGCTTATGTCCCGGGCGGCAAGCTGGCCGTGAACCAGCAGGGCAACGCGGCTTACGAGTCGCGCCGCGACGTGGGCATCAAGGCGGTGGTGGCGTTCGCGCCATGGGGCGGCGCGCACAAGGTGTGGGATGCCGAAGGGCTGGCCGGCGTGCGTACGCCGACGCTGTTCATCACCGGCGACCAAGACGACGTGGCCGGGTACAAGGACGGCGTGGTGCGCATTTTCGAGGGCGCGGTGCACGCCGAGCGCTACCTGCTGACCTATCAGGGCGGGCGCCACAACTCGGCGCCCAATCCGCCGTCAGCGGCGATGTGGTCCAACTTCGACGACTTCATGTCCTATGCCGAGCCGGTGTGGGACAGCCGCCGCATCAACAATATCAACCAGCATTTCGTGACGGCCTTCCTCGGCATCCACCTCAAGGCGCAGCCGCTGCAAGCGTATCTGGAGCTGCCGCCGCTGGCCGCCGACGGCACCATCAAGCCCGATCCGGGTCTGTGGAAGGGCTTCCGCAAGCGCACCGCGCTTGGGCTCGAATGGCGCCATCTGCCGGCGCGATAGCGGCGCGCTCGACCGCAAAACTCGAGCATGGCGCGCGGCCAGGCGCGCGGGCGGGAAAAATGCCTGCGCGCTTGTATAATGCAGGCAAACTAACAGGCCTGCCACCATGACAAACACCACCCATTTCGGTTACAAAACCGTCGCCGAAGACGACAAAGTCCGCGAAGTCGCCAAGGTTTTCCACTCTGTCGCCGCCAAGTACGACATCATGAACGACGTCATGTCGGGTGGCCTGCACCGTATCTGGAAGGCCTTCACCATCGCCAACGCCGCCGTGCGCCCCGGTTTCAAGTGCCTCGACATCGCCGGCGGCACCGGCGACCTGGCCAAGGTGTTTGCCAAGCAGGCCGGCCCGACCGGCGAGGTGTGGCTGACCGATATCAACGAGTCGATGCTGCGCGTCGGCCGCGACCGCCTCTTGAATCGCGGCCTGATGACCCCCACCTTGTTGTGTGACGCGGAGAAATTGCCCTTCCCGGACAACTATTTCGACCGCGTCAGCGTCGCTTTCGGCCTGCGCAACATGACCCACAAGGACCAGGCGCTGGCGGAAATGCGCCGCGTTTTGAAGCCGGGCGGCAAGTTGCTGGTGCTGGAGTTTTCCAAGGTGGCGACGCCTTTACAGAAACCGTACGATATTTACTCCTTCAAGGTGTTGCCTTGGATGGGCCAGAAGATTGCCGGCGATGCTGAAAGCTATCGCTATCTGGCCGAGTCGATCCGCATGCACCCGGACCAGGACACGCTCAAAACCATGATGGAAGAGGCGGGTCTTGAGCGGGTTACGTATTACAACTTGACGGCAGGTGTGGCCGCTTTACACACTGGTATCAAACTGTAAATACTGTAGGAATGACCATGAACATGAAAAAACTGATGATCAGCGCCGTCGTTGCGCTGTCCGCCTTCACGATGCTGGCCGAGGCGACCGCGCGTCCCGCCGGCGGCAACCGTTCAATCGGGCGCCAGTCGCAAAACGTCAACCGTATGCCGCCGGCCGCCGCGCCGACGCCTGCGCCACGCCAGGCCGCGCCTGCCGCTGCCCCCGCACGAAACGCGCCGAACGCCATGCCGGCCAAACCGCCGAGCATGTGGAAAGGCATCCTTGGCGGCGCGCTGCTCGGCCTCGGCCTGGGCGCGCTGTTCTCGCACCTCGGTATCGGTGGCGCGATGGCAAGCATCCTGAGCACGATGCTGATGCTGGCGCTGCTGGCCGGCGCCGCGTACTTCATCTTCCGCATGTTCCGCCGCAAGTCGCAACCGACGGTGGCTTCGGCTTCGGGTCCATCGGCGTTCGGTGGTAACAATGCGGGAAACAATGGCGGAAACTATGGCGGCAACAACTTCGACAAAGCCTACACGCCGCCAGCGGCCGGCGGCACGCCGGACATCGGTTCCCGTCTGTCTGAGCAGCAATACCAGCCGGCGCAAGCCGCGCCGGTGCCGCACACTCCTTGGGGAGTGCCGGGCGACTTCGACGCCGTGTCGTTCCTGCGCGTTGCCAAGAGCAACTTCATCCGCCTGCAAGCGGCCTGGGACAAGGGCGACACCGCCGACATCCGGGAGTTCACCACGCCTGAAGTGTATGCCGAGATGAAAATGCAGATCGGCGAGCGCGGCGCGCAACAGGATTACACCGACGTCGTCAGCATCGACGCCGAACTGCTCGGCATCGAGACCAGTGCCACCGAATACATGGCCAGCGTCAAGTTCACCGGCATGATCAAGCCCGCGCGCGATGCGCTGGCCGAGCCGTTCAACGAGGTGTGGAACCTGACCAAGCCGGTCTCCGGCGCGTCCGGCTGGCTGCTGGCTGGTATTCAACAGGTGGCGTAACCACCGGCCAAGCCCGGCAACTGGTAAGATCAAAACCGCCCGTATTTCCGGGCGGTTTTGTTTTGAACGGCGTGCATATGATTTCTTTGAACCCCAGTAATTTCTCCGCTGCCGCCCCGGCCAGCGCGGCCATCAACCATCTGCTGGCGCAGGAGCCGTGGGCGCGCGAGCAGCTGCGGCGCCACGCCGGCAAGGTAGCCTGCATCGACACCGGCGCCGTCGCGCTGCGCCTGCGCGTGACCGCCGACGGTATGTTAGAGGCCGCACCAGCCGATGAGCCGGCCCGGGTTACCATTCGAGTCAAGCTGTCCGACTTGCCGCTGATCGCGCAAAACCGCGCGCGCGCCTTTTCGTACGTGCGCATCGAGGGCGACGCTGATTTTGCCAACGCCATTTCCAACCTGAGCACGTCGCTGCGCTGGGAGGCCGAAGCCGACTTGGAAAAAGTGGTCGGCCCGGTGGCGGCGGTGCGCATGGTGTCGGGCGCGAAGGCTGCGTTCGAGGCGGTCAAGGCGGGCCACCAGAAGCTGGCCGAAAACGTCGCCGAGTTTTTGCTCGACGAAAAACAGGTGTTGATCCGCCCGCACGTGGTGGAAGAATTCTCGGCCGATGTGGTGCGCTTGCGTGACGACGTGGAACGGGCCGCCAAACGCTTGGCCAAACTGGAACAGAAACTGGAAAAGAAACTGAGACCCCAATGATGTTGAAATTTTTACGCCTGCTGAAAATTTTGCGGGTTGCGATTCGTTACGGCCTTGACGAAATCGCTATTTCCGGCCTGAAAGTGCCGCGCACCGCCAAGCTGATCGACACCATTATTTTCTGGCGCGACATCTCCGCGCCGCGCGGCGTGCGCCTGCGCATGGCGCTCGAGGACCTGGGACCGATTTTCGTCAAGTTCGGCCAGGTGTTGTCGACCCGTAGCGATTTGATTCCGCCCGACCTGGTGGTCGAGCTGTCCCGCCTGCAGGACCGGGTGCCGCCGTTCGATTCCGACCTGGCCATCGCGCAGATCCGCAAATCGCTGGGCGCCCACCCCGATCAACTGTTCGCCTCGTTCGAACGCGACCCGGTGGCGTCGGCCTCGATCGCGCAGGTGCACTTTGCGGTGTTGAAAGATGGCAAGGAAGTCGCGGTCAAGGTGCTGCGTCCGGGCATGAAGAAATCGATCGACGAGGACGTGGCGCTGATGCACATCGCCGCCGAGTGGATCGGCCGCGTGTGGGCCGACAGCAAGCGCCTGAAGCCGAAGGAAGTGGTCGCCGAGTTCGACAAATACCTGCACGACGAGCTGGACCTGATGCGCGAGGCGGCCAACGCCAGCCAGCTGCGCCGCAACTTCGCCGACTCCAATCTGTTGATGGTGCCGGAGATGTATTGGGACTATTGCTCCAACAGTGTGATCGTGATGGAGCGCATGCACGGCATCCCGGTGTCGCAGATCGACAAGCTGGCCGCCGCCGGCATCGACCTGAAGAAACTGTCCAGCGACGGCGTCGAGATCTTCTTCACGCAAGTGTTTCGCGATGGCTTTTTCCACGCCGACATGCACCCGGGTAACATCCTGGTGTCGATCGCGCCGGAAACCTTCGGCCGCTACATCGCGCTCGACTTCGGCATCGTCGGCACGCTCAACGACTACGACAAGGATTACCTGTCGCAAAACTTCCTGGCCTTTTTCCGCCGCGACTACAAGCGCGTGGCCGAGGCCCACATCGAATCGGGCTGGGCGCCGAAGGAAACCCGCGTCGACGAACTCGAGTCGGCCGTGCGCGCCTGCTGCGAACCGATCTTCGACCGGCCGCTGAAGGATATTTCGTTCGGCCAGATCCTGCTGCGGTTGTTCCAGACCTCGCGCCGCTTCAATGTCGAAGTGCAGCCGCAACTGGTGCTGCTGCAAAAGACGCTGCTCAATATCGAAGGCCTGGGGCGCCAACTCGATCCCGAACTCGACCTGTGGAAGACCGCCAAACCATATCTGGAAAACTGGATGGGCGAGCAGGTCGGCTGGCAAGGCCTGTTGCAGCGCCTCAAAGCCGAAGCGCCGCGCTACACGCAAATCCTGCCGCAGCTGCCGCGCCTGCTGCACCGCGCGCTGGAGCAGCAGGGCGAGCGACCGCAAGACAACGGTCAACTGATCAAGGCGCTGATCCACGAACAGCAGCGGACCAACCGCCTGATCAGCTTTGTGATTTACGCTGGCGGGGCGCTGGTGCTCGGCCTGGTCGGCGTCGAAGCGTATTTGCAATGGCACCATTTGCTGTGACGGCTCGCTGACCATGGCCGACTTTCAGCAGCGCGATCCGTTGTCGCCGGCGTTCTGGGATGAACGTTTCGCGCGCCGCTTCACGCCATGGGATCGCGGCGGCGTGCCGCAGGCCTTGGGCGGCTTCGTGGCCGGCAGGGCGCCGCTGGTCACGCTGATACCGGGCTGCGGCTCGGCCTATGAGCTCGCTTTACTGGCCGGCGCGGGGTGGGACGCGACCGCCATCGATTTTTCCCCGCAGGCGGTCGAGGCCGGCAAGCTGGCCGCCGGCGAACACGCCGCGCGCGTGGTGTTGGCCGATTTCTTCGCCTGGCAGCCGGCGCGGCCGCTCCAGCTGATTTATGAACGCGCCTTCCTGTGCGCCATGCCGCGCGCGCTGTGGCCGAAGGTGGCGGCGCGCTGGGCCGAATTGCTGCCCGTCGGCGGGCTGCTGGCCGGCTATTTCTTTTTTGACGATGAGGTAAAAGGGCCGCCGTTCGGCATCGCCCGCGACGAACTCGACGCGCTTTTGCGGGGCCAATTCGATTGCATCGCGGACGAAGCCGTCGGCGATTCGATCCCGGTATTCGAAGGCAAGGAACGCTGGATGATCTGGCGCCGCCGCACGGACAGCGCGCAACACTGTTGAACCAAGCAGCTGCGGGTGCTTACATCGCCCCGCTCGGGCGCTCCGTGGGCTTGATCAGGCGCAGCACGATCAGCAATACCATGCTGGCGATGACGGCGCGGCCATGCAGCGGATCTTCCGGCGACTCGGCGAAAAATTTGCTCTGGGCAAAGGCGGGGGTGAACAGCGCAGTGGCCATCAGACCGGCAAACAAATAGTTCTTCATGATATTTCCCAATCGAGGTGGTGAGGGACGGTGCGTCGTAGGTCGGGACTGTTGTGTGTCGTGAATCGGGGATTGGGAATCAACGCTATATGCCGCTATTAAATCATGTGTGCAAACAATTTACGAGAGGATTTTACAATTGAAATCGACCGGATGTGGACGCCCTCTGGGGCTTGGCGACAGGAAACAGGTTAAACGGAAGTAAAAAGCTTTATAATTCAGGGTTTTGATGATTTTTGCGGAGTAATAGATGCCGATCTACGCTTACC
>DASVTJ010000640.1:0-2823 GCA_036387635.1 Duganella sp. | reverse complement strand
ACTGCATCTGCCGCTGCTGGTCGATATCAACCACAAGCCGTTTGGCAAACCGAATGCGGGCGAGGACATGACGTTCAATTTCGCGCAGCTGATCGCGCACGCCGCCGCCACGCGCGAACTGGCCGCCGGCACCATCATCGGCTCGGGCACCGTCTCCAACAAGCAGGGCGGCCTGAACGGATCGAGCATCGACAACGGCGGCGTGGGCTACTGCTGCCTGGCCGAAGTGCGGATGTACGAAACCATCGAGACCGGCAAGCCGCAAACCGGCTACCTGAAATTCGGCGACAGCGTGCGCATCGACATGCGCGATGCGCAAGGCGCCAGCATCTTCGGCGCCATCGAGCAGACGGTGGTCCACTACGGGGAGCGCAAGCGGTGAAGCTCTACACCTACTTCCGCAGCTCCGCCGCCTACCGCGTGCGGATTGCGCTCAATTTGAAGGGGCTGGCCTACGAGGCGCAGCCGGTGCACCTGCTGCGCGACGGTGGCGAGCAGCTCGCCGACACGTATCGGGCCGTGAATCCTTCGGCGCTGCTGCCGACGTTGGAGGACGACGACGGCACCGTGATCGGCCAGTCGCTTGCCATTCTCGAGTATCTGGAAGAGACGCGCCCGCAAACGCCGCTGCTGCCAACCGATCCGGCTGGCCGCGCCCGCGTGCGCGCGCTGGCGCTGACGGTGGTGGCCGATACGCACCCGCTGGGAAATCTGCGGGTACACAAGTACATCAAAGGCGAGATGGGACAGACCGAAGAGGTCAAGCTGGCGTGGCATCGGCACTGGCTGCGCAGCGGATTGGCGACGCTGGAGTCGCTGCTCGCCGGAGACGCGCGCACCGGACGGTTTTCGCATGGCGATACGCCGACGTTGGCCGACTGCTGTCTGGTGCCGCATGTGTTCAACGCCCGGCGCTTCGATGTCGATCTGGCGCCTTACCCGACCGTTGTGCGCATCGATGCGGCCTGCGCGGCGCTGCCGGCGTTCCAGCAGGCGCACCCGGCGCAACAGCCAGACGCCGAATAGCATCGACACCGGGCGCGTGAGGCGCAAGTGGCGGCCGTATCGGTGCGTTCCGCAACATACGCAAAGTCGTCAGTTGTGACAGGATATGGTTTTCAAACTGTCCGGACCGTTTATGACCACTATGCCGCGCGCCCAGCGCCTGCCCGCACACGTCGATGCCGCCACGCAGGCCTTGCTGAACGCATTGCAAAAGGATTCGTTCGACTACTTCATCAACGAAGTCAATCCGGCCAATGGCCTGATCCGCGACAAGACCGCCGAGGGCTGGCCGGCCAGCATCGCCGCCGTCGGCATGGCGCTCACCACGTACCCGATCGGCGTCGAGCGGGGCTTCATGTCGCGTGCCGACGCCGCCGGCCGCACCCTGGCCACGTTGCGGTTCTTCGCCGAGAGCGAGCAGAGTGAAGCGCCCGGCGCCAGCGGCTACAAAGGTTTCTACTATCACTTCCTCGACATGAACAGCGGCGCCCGCGCGTGGGAGTGCGAGCTGTCCAGCATCGACACCGCGCTGCTGATCGCCGGCGTGTTGACCGCCGCAGAATATTTCAACGAGGATACGCCGGAAGAAAAAGAGATCGGCGCGCTGGCCGACATGCTGTACCGCCGCGTCGACTGGCGGTGGATGCGCAGAACGCGCAATCTGATCTGCCATGGCTGGACCCCGGAAAAGGGTTTTCTGCGCTGGCACTGGGAAGGCTACGACGAGGCGCTGATCCTGTACGTTCTGGCGCTGGGGTCGCCGACCTTCCCGATCGAGCGCGACAGCTACGACGCCTGGTCGACATCCTACGAATGGAAGAACGTCTACGGCATCGACTATTTATATGCCGGGCCGTTGTTCATCCACCAGATGTCGCACGTGTGGCTGGACCTGCGCGGCATCCGCGACGACTTCATGCGCGAGCACGACTGCGATTACTTCGAAAACAGCCGGCGCGCCACGTATGTGCAGCAACGATATGCGATCGAGAATCCGCTGGGCTTCCCCGGCTACGGCGAGTTGTGCTGGGGCATCACCGCCAGCGACGGGCCGGGGCCGGCGACTCGCAGGATCGACGGCGTGCAGCGCGAATTCTGGGACTATGTCGGGCGCGGCGTGCCGTACGGCCCGGACGACGGCACGCTGGCGCCGTGGGCGGTGGCCGCGTCGCTGCCGTTCGCGCCGGAAATCGTCATGCCCGCCATTGTGCATTTCGACGGCATGCACCTGGGCGAAGCCAATCCCTACGGCTTCAAGGCGTCGTTCTCGACCGTGTTTTCGCACGGCCGGGTGGCGTGCCGGCGCTGGGTGTCGCCGTATCACTTCGGCATCAACGAAGGGCCGACGGTGATCATGGTGGAAAACCACCTGCACGATTTCCCTTGGAGTATCATGCGCGGCAATACCTATCTGCAAACCGGCCTGCGGCGGGCCGGGTTTGCGGGCGGCTGGCTCGACCGGCTCGGGTGATGTCATGCCGCCGATCGCGCCCGGCCCCAAGCGCCGTCAAGCGCGGGCCGCCGGCGGCGCATGGTCGGCGGATTGCGCTACGCTAATCCGCCGCTACGTGATTTTTCGACGGCTTTCGGGCCGCAGGCTGCGTTACAATCCCGCCTTTTCCCGCCCCGGCTATTTCTATTTGTATGACGATCCCCGAATCCATTCTTGACGCCTTATCGCGCGCGGACGCTTCCTGGCGTCCGTTGTTGATCAAAGGGCTGGAGGCCATGACGGCCGCAACGCCCGGCTACCTGGCCGAGCTGGCCGGCGATCTCTATCTGCCGACCGAACAGCGCCTGTTCGCCGCCTTCGCGCTG
>DASVTJ010000639.1:0-6969 GCA_036387635.1 Duganella sp. | reverse complement strand
ATCGCGTGCACGTTCGACGCCGGCTTGCCGTAGAAGCGCGTGATATGCCCGCCCTTGAAGCGGCCGTTGACGGCCACGCTGAAACGCTCCTGCGCCAGCGCGCGCGACACCACCGCCTCGGCCAATCCCGGCGCGCAGGTCACGCCGTCGGCGGTGCCGAAGTTCAGGTCCGGCAGCTTGCCATCGAAAAAACGCGGCACGTGCGAGGCGATCGAATGCGCGTCCCACAGCGCCACGGCGCCGTGCAGGGACAGCAGCCGGTCGAGCTCCGCGCGCAATTGATCGTGATAAGGTTTCCAGTACAGCGCCAGGCGGCGCTCGACCTCCGCCTGGTCGGGCACGCGCCCTTCCCGATACAGCGGCTCGCGATGAAAGGTATCGACCGGGCACAAACCGGTGGTGTCCTGCCCCGGATACAGGTTGGTGTTCTCCGGCGGCCGGTTCAAGTCGATGACGTAGCGCGACCAGCGTGCCGACAACGTCGACGCCCCCATCTCGCCGAGGAAATCGTAAAGGCGCGCCAGATGCCAGTCGGTGTCCTGCTTGTCGGCGGCGGCCGGCGTCATCGTCGCCGCGATATCATCGGGGATATCGGTGCCCACGTGCGGCATGGACACCAGCAAGGCAATGCCGCCTGCTTTGAACTGATAATCCATGACGCTCCCTGTTATGGATGCAGCCATGTGAATAACTCCTTGCACGAGGCGCTCAAGTCGCCGCGCATCACCATGCCCTTGGCGGCCTCGATATCCGGCGCGAAGAAGCGGTCGGACTCGTAGAACGCCACCTCCTGGCGCAGCTGCGCGTGCACGTGCTCCAGATGCGGCGAGGTTGTCAGTGGACGATGGAAGTCGATCCCCTGGGCCGCCGCCAGCAGCTCGATGCCGATGATCACCGCCGTATTTTGCGCCATGTCGTCCAGGCGGCGCGCCGCGTACGTCGCCATGCTGACGTGGTCCTCCTGGTTGGCCGACGTCGGGATGGTGTCGACGCTGCCCGGATGCGCCAGCGACTTGTTCTCCGACGCCAGCGCGGCGGCGGTGACGTGGGCGATCATGAAGCCCGAGTTCAGGCCGGGCTCGCGCACCAGGAACGGCGGCAGGCCGGAAAGTGTGGCGTCGATCAGCAGCGCGATGCGGCGCTCGGAGATGCTGCCTATTTCGGCGATCGCCAGCGCCAGCGTATCGGCGGCGAAGGCCACCGGCTCGGCGTGGAAGTTACCGCCCGAGACCACCACCGACAGCTCGCCGTCCTTGAACAGCAGCGGATTGTCGGTGACGGCGTTGGCCTCGATCAGCAGGGTGCGGGCGGCGTTGCCGATGATGTCCCAGCAGGCGCCCATCACCTGCGGCTGGCAGCGCAGGCAGTACGGATCCTGCACACGCTCGTCGCCGACCAGATGCGAGGCGCGGATCGCGCTGTCGCTGACCAGTTGACGATAGATCGACGCGGCGGCGATCTGGCCTGGCTGGCCGCGCACCTCGTGCACGCGGGCGTCGAACGGCGCATCGCTGCCCTTGGCGGCGTCCAGCGACAAGGCGCCGGAAACCATGCCCGCCTCCAGCAGGCGCTCGGCCATGAACAGGCCGTGCAGCGCCAGCGCGGTCGACACTTGCGTGCCGTTGATCAGCGCCAGGCCTTCTTTGGCGGCCAGCACCACCGGCGCGATGCCGGCGGCCTTGAGCGCGTCGAGCGCCGGCATGACCTCGCCGTTGACGCGCACGTCGCCCACGCCCAGCATGGCCAAGGTCATATGCGACAGCGGCGCCAGGTCGCCGGAGGCGCCGACCGAGCCCTTGGCCGGAATGGCCGGCATGATGCCGGCGTTGTACAGTGCGATCAAGGTTTCGACGATCAGCGGCCGCACGCCGGAATAGCCGCGCGCCAGGCTGCCGATCTTCATCAGCAGGATCAGGCGGCAAACGGCGTCCGACAGCAGCTCGCCGGTGCCGACCGAGTGCGACAGAATCAGGTTGCGCTGCAGCTGTTCCAGCTTGTCGTCCGGGATGCGGGTCTTGGCCAGCAAGCCGAAGCCGGTGTTGATGCCGTAGGCGGCGTCGCCCTTGACGACGATGGCGCGCACGGCGGCGGCGGCGGCTTCGACGACCGGCCAGGCATCGGCGGCCAGCGACAACGGGCCGGCGGCGGTCCATACGGCGCGCAGTTCGGTCAGCGTCAGGGCGCCGGGTTTCAACGTCAATGCAGTGGTGGTCATATCAGGTCTCAATTATTTACCATAGGGAGGTTCAAGCCGTTGCGCTTGGCGCAGGCCACCGCCGTTTCATATCCCGCGTCGGCGTGGCGCATTACGCCCGTTCCGCTGTCGTTGACCAGCACCCGCGCCAGCCGGCGCGCGGCGGCGTCGGTGCCGTCGGCAACGATCACCACGCCGGAATGCTGCGAGTAGCCCATGCCGACGCCGCCTCCGTGGTGCAGCGAGACCCAGGTCGCGCCGCCGGCGGTATTCAACAAGGCGTTCAGCAAAGGCCAGTCGGAGACGGCGTCGGTGCCGTCCTTCATGCTCTCGGTCTCGCGATTCGGGCTGGCGACCGAGCCGGTGTCCAGATGGTCGCGGCCGATGACGATCGGCGCTTTCAGTTCGCCGTTGCGCACCATCTCGTTGAAGGCCAGGCCGGCGATGTGGCGCTCGCCCAGGCCCAGCCAGCAGATGCGCGCCGGCAGACCCTGGAAGGCGATGCGTTCGCGCGCCATGTCCAGCCAGCGGTGCACCTGCGCGTGGTGCGGAAACAGCTCCTTGATTTTGGCGTCGGTCTTGTAGATATCCTCCGGGTCGCCGGACAGTGCCACCCAGCGGAACGGCCCGCGTCCTTCGCAGAACTGCGGCCGGATATACGCCGGCACGAAGCCGGGGAAATCGAAGGCATTGGCGACGCCGTGGTCGAACGCCACCTGGCGGATGTTATTGCCGTAGTCGACCACCTTGGCGCCCAAGTCCTGGAAGTCCAGCATCGCCGTCACGTGCACCGCGCACGACGCGGTGGCCGCCCCGGTCAGCGCCGCGTGGCGCGCCTCGTCGTGCTGCGCCGCCTTCCATTCATCGACGCTCCAGCCCTGCGGCAGGTAGCCGTTGATCAGGTCATGCGCGGACGTCTGGTCGGTGACCATGTCCGGTACTACGCCGCCGGCTTTCGCGCGGCGCACCAGTTCCGGCAGCACGTCGGCGGCGTTGCCCAGCAAGCCGATCGACACCGCGTCGCCGTTGGCCTTGTGCAGCTTGATCATCTCCAGCGCCTCGTCAATGCTCCGGGCCTGCTTGTCCAGATAGCGCGTGCGCAGGCGGAAGTCGATGCTGCTTTGCTGGCACTCGATGGTCAGCGACACCGCGCCGGCCATGGTCGCGGCCAGCGGCTGCGCGCCGCCCATGCCGCCCAGGCCGGCGGTCAAGACCCAGCGGCCTTTGAGGTCGCCGCCGAAATGCTGGCGGCCCGCCTCGGCGAAGGTTTCGTAAGTGCCCTGCACGATGCCCTGGGTGCCGATATAGATCCAGCTGCCGGCGGTCATCTGGCCGTACATGAACAGGCCTTTGCGGTCCAGCTCATTGAAGTGTTCCCAGTTGGCCCACTTCGGCACCAGGTTCGAATTGGCGATCAGCACGCGCGGCGCGTCCTCGTGGGTCTGGAACACGCCGACCGGTTTGCCGGACTGGATCAACAGGGTCTGATTGTCTTCGAGTTCGCGCAGCGAGGCCAGGATCTGGTCGTAGCACGCCCAATTGCGGGCGGCGCGCCCGATGCCGCCGTACACCACCAGATGCTTGGGATTTTCCGCCACTTCCTTGTCCAGATTATTCTGGATCATGCGGTAGGCCGCCTCGGCACCCCAGTTCTTGCAGGTCAGCTCCGGCCCACGGGGCGCGCGGATATCGCGGCTGGCGTCATAGCGGGGATCGTTATCGAACTGGGTCGTCATGGTGGCTCCTGCTCCGGAAATAGGCAAGCCGGCCGAACGACCAGCGCATCCTTAAAGCATAAGTTGTATATACAACCAAGTCAAACTATTTTTGACTTGCCGGGCCACCCGCCGGCATGGGCTTACTTTTTATACACGCGCTTGCCGCCCATCCACGTTTGCAGCACCACCGTCTTGCCGATCTGCTCCGGCGCCACCTTGAAGATATCGCGGTCGATCAAGATGAAGTCGGCCCACTTGCCCGGCTCCAGCGAACCGATGACGTTTTCCTGGTTGGCCGCGTAGGCCGCGTCCAGCGTGAAGCAGCGGAACGCCTCCTTCATCGTCATCGCCTGATTCTTGTACCAGCCGCCGGCCGGCACGCCGGCGTTGTTCTGCCGCGTGACCGCCGCGTGCAAGCCCTCGAACGGATTGGGCGACTCCACCGGGAAGTCCGAACCGCAGGCGATCTTCGAACCCTGGTCGAGGAAGGTGCGCCACGCGTAGGCGCCCTTGATGCGGTCGTGGCCCACGCGATGCTCGGCCATGTTCTGGTCCGAGGTCGCGTGGGTCGGCTGCATCGACGGGATCACGCCCAGCGCTTTGAAGCGCGGGATGTCCTCCAGCGCCACCACCTGCGCGTGCTCGATGCGGTGGCGCAGCGGACCGCTCTTATATTTAGGGATCAGCTGCGCGTAGGCGTCGAGGATCTGGCGGTTGCCGGCGTCGCCGATGGCGTGGATATTGACCTGGTAGCCGGCCTTCATGGCCTTGTTCATCTTGAGTAGCATCTGATCGTTCGGATAGAACAGCAGGCCCTTGCTCGATGGCAGATCGCTGTACGGCGACAGCAGCGCCGCGCCCCGGCTGCCCAGCGCGCCGTCGGCGTACAGCTTGACCGCCGCCAGCGCGTAGACGTCGTTGGCGTAGGATTTGAGCGGGCCTTCCTTGGCCAGCTCGTCGAAGTCGCTGGCCGTGTCGCCGATCATCGCGTACACGCGCGTGGTCAGCTTGCCGTGGTCGGCGTAGTCGCGATACAAGTCGTCCTGCGCGACCTTGATGCCGGCGTCGTGCACGCTGGTCAGGCCCGCCTTGGCCAGCGCCGCCAGCGCGTTGTCGAGCGTGCCGCGCGCCTGCGCCGGCGTCGGCAGCGGCACCACCTTGTTGACCAGCTCCATGGCGCTGTCGACCAGCACCCCGGTCGGCTTGCCATTGGCGTCGCGCTCGATCTTGCCGCCGGCAGGATCGGGCGTGTCCCGGGTGATACCGGCCATCTCCAGCGCCTTGGTGTTGACCCAGCTGGCGTGGGCGTCGACCCGGTGCAGCAGCACCGGCCGGTCGTTGAGCACGGCGTCGAGTTCGGCGGCGGTCGGGAAGCGGCCCAGCTTCCACACTTCCTGGTTCCAGCCGTAGCCGACGATCCAGGCGTTTTTCGGATGCGTCCTGCCGAATTCGGCCACCGCGCGCACCGCGCCGTTCAGGCTCGTAGCGCCGAACAGGTCGACGCCGGAGGCGATCTCGCCCAGTTCGAACACGTGGCCGTGGGCGTCGATCAGCCCGGGCAGCAGCGTCTTGCCTTGGGCGTCGACGTGCTGCGCGTCCGGCAGCTTCGCCGCCGTCTCCTTTTCGCCGCCCACCACCACTACCCGCCCCAGATCGTCGAAGCCGAGCGACGTGAAACGCTGCAGCGTGCCGGCGGCCGTCAGCGTGTAGCCGTTGGCGTGGTCGATGATGGTGTCGGCCCGCGCCGGCGCTGAAACGGCGCACAGGGCCATGGCGACGGCCGCAGCCAGGGTGGAACGTTGTAAAGGGGTGGTGCGCATCAAATCTCTCCATTCGCAAGCAAGATCAGAGTGTAACCAAGTTTGCGCCGGGGTCAACCAATCCCGCATCGGGTGCCGGGTTTTGCGGGGCCGGCGCCGGTCCACCGCCACGTATCGGGTTCATTGCCGGAGGGGTACAATGCAGGATTCGCCGCCCTGAGAAACGCCAACAGTGTCCAGCCGCCTACTCTATCAACGCCTGCTCAACCAGTTCCGCCCCTACGTCGGCATCGCCGCCATCACTCTGCTGGCCGTCGGCGTGGCCGCCGCCACCGACGTGCTCTTGATCGGTCAGTTGCGCATCGTGGTCGACGCGCTGGCGCCATCGCACGGCTTGGCCGCCGCCCAGCCCCCAGCCACCGGCATGCTCGCCACGATGCAGCACTTGCTCGCCCACGTGCTGCCGAGCGATCCGGCGCGCGTGGCGCTGTGGGCCATCCCGGCGGTGATCCTTGGCCTGGCGGTGCTGCGCATGCTATCGAGCTTTGTCGGCGAGTACGGCGCCGCGTGGCTCAGCAGCCGGGTCCAGGCCAATCTGCGCGAGCAAATGTTCGCCCGCATCATGCGCCTGCCGAACGGCTTTTTCGACCAATCCTCGACCGGCACCACGCTCTCGCGCGTGGCCTTCGACGCCGCCCAGGTGGCGCAGGCGGTGCTCAACGTCGTCAACGTCGCCGTGCGCGACTCGGTGCTCACCATCGGCTACCTGATCACCATGTTCGCCGCCGACTGGCAGCTGGCGGTGTTCTGCCTCGGCCTGCTGCCGCTGGTGGCCACCATCGTCACCTTCGCCGGCCGGCGCATGCGCCACCTGAGCAAAAGCGCGCAGGCGGCCATGGGCGAACTGACCAATGTGCTCGACGAGAGTATCAGCGGCCAGCGCGTGGTGAAAATCTTCGGCGGCCAGGCCTACGAGCAGCGCCGCTTCGACCGCGTGGTCAAGACCAACCGCCAGTTGGCCGTCAAACACGCGGCGACGTCGGCGCTCAACTCCGGCATCATCATGCTGCTGATCGGGATCACGGTGTCGTCGGTGATCTACTTCGCGCTACTGCGCAACCAGGCCGGCGCGCTGTCACCGGGCGCCTTCGTCGCCTTCATGTCGGCGCTGATGGCGATGCAGTCGCCGATCAAGAGCCTGACCAAGATTAATGAGCCGATGCAGCGCGGCCTGGCCGCCGCCGAATCGGTGTTCGGCCTGATCGACGCCGAGGCCGAAGCCGACACCGGCACCCGC
>DASVTJ010000638.1:0-7116 GCA_036387635.1 Duganella sp. | reverse complement strand
ACGAATATGGCACGGCGGCGGCTGTCTCCACGATCCGGGCCGCGCAATAGAAACAGCGTGCGATGGCATGGTATCGTGACGGCATTTGATCACCGCTTGGGTTGAAGGAATGTCTCATGTATCGATACCATTTCGGAGTGCAAGGATGACGCGGCCGGTTCGGGCCAGGCCGGGGAGTGGTGGGGCCGTTGCGGCGGTTTCGCCAGTTGTGTCACCTTTGCGGTCGGCGTCGTCGGCGACGTTGGCTATCCTGTCACTGATGGCGCTGGCGGCTCCGGCCGGCGCGCAGCAGCAGGCGCCGACGCCGGCGCCGGATTTGCCGCTGTGGGAAGTCGGCCTGTTTGGTGGCGCCGCCTCCACGCCGGCGTACCCGGGCGCGGACGACCGGTCCACGCGGGCGCTGGTGCTGCCGATGCTGATTTATCGCGGCAAGGTGTTGCGCGCGGACCGCTCCGGGGTCGGGGCGCGGCTGATCAACACCGACCGGGTCGAGCTGGACCTGGGTTTCGCGCTGTCGTTGCCGGCCCGCTCCGACGATGTGACGGCCCGCGCCGGCATGCCGGACCTGAGCTCGCTGCTGGAATTCGGCCCGCGCCTGAAAGTGTTGCTGGCCGAGCCGACAGCGACCAGCCGCGTGCGGCTGGAGCTGCCGCTGCGGGTGCCGGTCGCACTCAAAAGCGGTTTCCGGCGCCAAGGGCTGGTATTCGAACCGCGCGTGGTGTTCGAGACCGGCGACGGCACCGGCAAATGGCAGGCCGACGCCAACGTGGGCGCGGTATTCGGCAATGCCCGCCTGAACCAATACTTCTATGAAGTGGCGCCGCAGTATGCCACCGCCGACCGGCCGGCATACCAGGCCGATGGCGGCCTGATGATGACGCGGCTTGGCCTGAGCCTGTCACGCCGGTTGTCGCCGGACTGGCGCGTGTTCGGGTTCACCCGCTATGACAACTACAGCCATGCGGCCAACCGCGACAGTCCGCTGTTCCGCAAGGATAGCGGTGTGTCGGTCGGGATCGGCTTTACGTGGACAGCGCACCGCTCGCTGGCGCGGGCGTGGGAGTGATCGCCAGCGGCGGATCGACGGGCCGAAGGCTGGTTAGAAGCCCGGCGCCGGCACCTCTGGAATCTGGTTGTGCAAACTGGCGTTGATCAGGTTCCAACCCCGGATCACCGCGATGCCGTAGCTGAGCTCGGCGATCGCCGTCTCGTCGAAATGTGCTTTGAGTCGCGCAAAGTCGTCGTTGCTCGGCTGCCGATGCGGCAGCGCGTTGACCGCCTCGGCCCAATTGAGCGCGGCGCGTTCGCGCTCGCTGAAGAACGACGGCGGCGCCTCGCGCCAGCCGGCGATGGCGTTCAGGTGGCGCGGCTCGACTTCCTGTTTGATCAGATCGCGCCAGTGCATGTCGACGCACACGCCGCAGCCGTTGATCTGCGAGATGCGTAAGTTCACAAGTTCCACCAGGCGGAGGCCCAGCGAGCTTTTCTTGACCGACGCCGACAGCGCGATCATGGCTTGCAGGTTGGCCGGGGCGGTTTGGTAGAAGGAAGGGAGACGGGCGGTTTGCGTCATGATGGTGACTTTCAAAGAGCGGAGGGCGCACCATTGCGCGCTCCATACCTTGTTAGACGGGCCACCGCCTGGTTCTGTGACAGCGTTTAGAAAATCAGTTGGGGCGCGCCAGCGAGCTTGTCGGGATTGCGCACCACCAGCACCGCCGCGATGCGGCCATCCTCGATCACGAACGATTGTGCCGATTCCAGCTTGCCTTCCACATAGCGCAGCAATCCGGGCTGGCCGTTGATGCGGGCCTCGCGATAGGCAACCCGCTGCGGGTATTGGTGTTCCAGCGACCAGAACACGCCCGCTACCCGGCCGGCGCCGCGCAAGATGCGCAGGAACGATTTGATCTTGCCGCCGCCGTCGGACACCAGTTGCACGTCGTCGGCCATCATCGTCTTCATGGCTGTTCGGTCGCCGGCTTGGGCCGCCGCCATGAAGCGTCCCAGCAGTGCCTTGTGCGTGTCGCGCGGCACGTCGAAGCGCGGGGTTTGCTGCCGCACCCGCTCCTGCGCCCGGTGGACCATTTGCCGGCACGCGGCTTCGCTCTTGCCCAGTATGTCGGCGATGTCGGCGTAGTCGTGATCGAACACCTGCCGCATCAGGAAGGCGGCGCGCTCCTCCGGCGACAGGCGCTCGAGCACCCATAAAAAAGCCATCGACACTTCGCTGGCCATTTCGGCACTGCTTTCCGGCGTGCGGTCGTCAATGTCGATCACGGGCTCGGGCAGCCACCAGCCCACGTAGGATTCGCTCTCGGCCTGGCGCGCGCGCAAGCGGTCGATGGCGAGGCGCGTGGCAAGCGTGACCAGCCACGCGTCGGCCGAGCGCACCGCCAGTTGGTCGCTGCCGTGCCAGCGCAGCCACGCGTCCTGCACCACGTCCTCGGCATCGGCGCGCACGCCGAGCATGCGGTAGGCGATCGCGAACAGGCGGGGACGGATGGCGGTGAAGGCGGTCAAGTCGCTCATGATATCTACTAGGGAAATGGGTATATATATTAGACGAGCTGGTGTCATGCTTTGTGACAGGGGACCCGGCGCCATCTTGCATCCGGGCCGTACCGATTATCGCACTGTCTGGAAATGCCCTGTGTCTACGCGTATATTGCCGGTATTGAGGCCTAACTGTCGTTAACCGGCGGTGCGCTTCCCTGGCGGGAGGGCGTTCAGAAGCAGGCAATAGCCGCCGTAAGATGACCGTAAGTTCCCAAGCGGGAAAGTCCACTACAGTGATTCCCGCCCGTTGCAGAAACGACGAGGACCGATTGGACTGATCTTATTTGGATACTCCCATGAACGCTCGCTTTTCACCACTTTCCGAAATGCCCGTCGTCACGCCGGCGGCAACGGAAGATATCTGGCGCTTCGTCAAACAGCTGTTAGCTAGTCCCACCTTCGCCAAGGCGCCGCGGATGTGCCGGCTGTTGAATTTCTTGCTTGAGAAGAAACTGGCCGGGCAAGAGCATGAGATCAATGAATATGCGATCGGGCTCGATGTCTTTGGGCGGGATGCGCGCGAATACGATACGACACTCGATCCGTCGGTGCGGGTGCAGATCGGGCGCTTGCGCAGCCGCTTGCGGGCGTATTACGCGGAGTTGGACGGCACGCCGGCGGTGCTGATCACCATTCCGTTGGGCGGTTACGTGCCGGTGGTGGTGCAAAACGGTCCTGTGGTGGCGGCGTGCACGCGGCGTAGCGTGATGCAAGTGGCGCCGCTGCGCAATCTGACGGCGGCCGAGGAGGCCGATGCCTTCGTCTGCGGGCTCGATGATGAACTCGGTTCGCGGCTGTACCGCGACATGGGTGCTGGGGTGCAGCTGGCTGACCGCGGATCGGTTTCGGTAGCGGTCGATGAGCAGGGCGCGCTGCGGCTGGAAGGCAGCGTGCGGGTCGAGGACAATCACGTGCGGGCGTCGATGCGGCTGGTGGACGCGGGCGCGGGCCGGGTGGCGTGGCTGTCGCAATTTGACCGCCACGGCCAGCTCTGCATGTCGCTGCAGGAAGAGTTGGCGGCGGCCATTTGCAGCGAACTCGCGTCTTATTTAAGCGGCAAATCCGTGCCAGGCGGGACGTTTGCCTCTTGAGGGTCAATGAAGTAAGTTGCGTTAGTAACTTTATTGTAATACACGATAAAAAATTGGTAACCGGTAGCAGGCGCGTTGTCGAACATTGTGCCCACTGACAAACCATAAGGTCCCATCTCATACGGTATTGGCACGGTCATATTCGGCAAGATTTGCGTGATCGACCAGCCCGCCTTACAGCTACCCGCGTCCAATGCAAATAGACAAACTGTCTGGTTATCAAGTTTCAGGACGCACTGCGGCACTAAAATATTGAGTTCGCCGGTAATTGGATCGAAATATGTGTATAACGCGACACCTTCGTCGATTAACGTGACGGTGATATTGACTTGCTGGAGATTTTGGATCATGGCGACAATCTTAATTGTAAGTGGTTAATAGTTGAATATACGAACGATCTTGATAGTTGATTTTTTTTAATCTGTTCACCCCCAGTTGAATGGCCTCCCTGTTTCGCAGGCAGATGTTGGCCCGGACCCAAGGGTCCAGGAGTTGGTAGTTCATCGTCGTTCTAATTTCCGCACCGATGATGTCGCGCACTTGGGCGCAAGCCTTCCCGGCCTCGTTCGTATCGCCCCGTTGTTGTGCGATAGAGGACGCCAGCAGCAGCGCGTCTATCAAGGCCAGTCTCATCGCTAAACTACCGTGATTTCGCGCATATAGCGGCCTGAGGGTGGTAACGGCGACTGTTTCAAGTTGACGCGCCGCCGACGCGTTACCCGCCGCGAGCAAGGCTGAGGCTAACCGTACCTGTGACGTTGCGAGGCGTCTCATCCAGCCGGAATTTTTTGGATCGAGTGCCAACAGGGCCTGGAAGGCGTTCTCGACCTCGACGAGATTGGGCACGATTTGAATCGGTGACGTGGTGCGACCCAGCAGGCGTAGACGGCTTAGTTCCAACGTCGCTAATTCCACCTGCCAAGCACGGTTATTGGCGTCCTGCGCCGCGATCGGTGCGAAGTGAAGTTTGGCTCCGTCGAAGTCGCGCAGCGCATCTTCGTCACGGCCCATCGCCACAGCAACCATAGCGCGGTGCTGCAGCGCCAACACGTGACGGTAAACCCACAACATATCCCTGGGAAAGCGCTCGCGTAGCCGCAAAACCAACTTCATTTCCTCAGCGTAAAGTTGCTGCGCAGCTTGCAACTCGCCCAAAGCCTCCTTGGCCGAAGCCAGCCAGGAATAGCTAACCGCCAGTTCGGCGGCGTAGGAGGGTGAGTTGGGTGCGCGTTCCAGCGCATGGCGCTTGAGCGCTATTGACTCCATAAAGGCGGGCACGGCCTGCGCCGGCTGTCCGCGTGTGATCGCCAGATTTCCGAGATTGTTATGCGCGTAGGATTGCTCGATCCACCATTCTGGATTGTCCGGCTCCCGCTCATGCAGCAGGTTCGAAAAGCGCAGATAGTCCCGCCACGCCTGTTCGGCCGCCGCCAGCTCATTGCGGTCCTTGTGCATCTGGCCGACCCAGTAGGCGTTGGCGCCGAGCGTCTTGAGCACCTCGATATCGTTCGGCGCCAGGCGGTGCTGCGCGCTCAGGATGTCGTTGGCCTGGGCCAGCGCGTCAATCGCGCGCGCCGAGTCGCCGCGCGAGCGGCTCACTTCGCCAATTACTTGCAGGCCCTTGGCCCGCAACGTCAGGCCGGTCGCGCTCAGCTCCTCGTCCCGCGAGCCGCGCAAATATTGCAGCGCTTTGTCGCTGACGCTTTCGAGCAAATCGAGCCGGCCGAGCGGGCGCAGCTTGCCGGCGAAGTCGCCCAGCATGAAATGCATCAGGCTTTCGGCCTCGTTGCGGCGCTCCTCGGCCGAGCGCTTAGCCGCCGTCGCGCTTACGCCCAGGCCGGTGGCCAGCAGCGCTAGCGCCACAATCGACGTCATCGCCATCCAGCGCAGCCGCGCGCGTTGACGCGCCCGTCGCTGCGAGGCGCCGATCAGTTCGCGCTCGGCCTCGGTCAGCGCCAGCACGCCGGCCTGCATCACCTCGGTGGCCTCGGCCAGCATCTTGCCCTGCGGTAGCAACAAGTCGGCCGGGCGGCCCTCGTCGCGCCAGCGCGCCGCCTGCTGCGCCAGCCGCCCGCGCGCGCGCAGGGCGTGACGGTGGGCGGCGATCCAGTCGGTCATGCGCGGCCAGCGCCGCAGGATGGCGTCATGGGCGATGCCGAACACCGGCGTGGCGCCGGCCAAGTCGGTCACGAACAGGCGCGACTCGATCAACGCGGCCAGCGCCTGGTTGGCGGCCTCGTCGCGCAGCGCCGACAACGGCGCGCGCTGGCTGGTGACATGCTCGCCGTCGACCGACAGCACAGTAACGAGCGACATCAAATGCGGCAACGTGGCGCGTTGTTCCTCGGTCAAGCCCAGCACCACCTGCTCGGCGCGCTGGCCGATGGCGCCTTCGAGGTCGCCCAGCTGGTGGAAGGCTTCGAAACTCAGTTCGCCGTCGGCGGTGCGCAGCCGGTACAACTCGTGCAGGCAGTACTGCAGCAGCGGCAAAGCGTCCGGGCTGGCGGCGGCGCTTTCGCAGAGGATGTCGTCGAGCCGCGCGTGCGTGGCCGGATCGACGCCGAAGGTCAGCTTGGCCGCCGCCGCCGGCCGGCGGATGATTTGTGCGATGTCGCTGAAACCGGGCGCGCCCAAATCGAAATGGCCGCCATGGCGGCGGCTTTCGGTGAGCACCGGATAGCGGGCGATGCTGGGATAAAAGTCGTTGCGGCAGGCCACGATCACCAGGGCGGCGCTGCCGCGCGCCAGTTGGTCGAGCGTGTGCAGGAAGGCCACGCGTTCCGATTCGGCGATGCGGCTATTGTTGAACAGCGCCTCGAAGCCGTCGAGGAAGACGCCGAATCGCATGAAGGGCCGGCCCGGCGCGTGCGTCTCGAGCAGCGCCAGCAACGTCGCCACGACGCTGGCGCAATCGTGCTCGAGGCGCAGGCCGAGCGAGATCGCGTTCGAGCCGGGAAACGCCAGATGCTCGCCCCATTGCAGGTCGAGCAAGGCGCCGGCCAGCGCGGTGAACAGCGTTTGCTCGCCCTGGTCGAGCAGGGCAAAGGTGGTCGAGGCGAGCACGCCGACCTGATCGGCGCCGCGCGTGCGCGCCAGCGCCGGCAGCAGGCCGGCCTGGATCAGCGAGGTCTTGCCGGTGCCGCTGGGGCCCAGCACCAAGGTCAGCGCCAGGCCGCCGCGCACCTGCTCGGCGACGGCGTCGTGCAGGTTGCGCACCACCTCGTCGCGGCCGAAGAACACGTCGGCGTGCGCGGCGTCGAAGGCCAGCAGGCCGCGAAACGGCGAGCCGCCATCCCAGCCCTTGACGTCGGTGGCGGTGCGGGCATTGAAGTCCAGCGGCGCCACCGTGCGGTAGCCGCGCGTGCGGATCGTTTCAATATACGCCGGAGCGCGGGCGCTGTCGCCCAGCAGCCGGCGCAGATGGGCGATGTTCTTGTGCACAGGACTGTCGCCATACAACGTGCTG
>DASVTJ010000637.1:0-2072 GCA_036387635.1 Duganella sp. | reverse complement strand
GAACAACCCGACCGGCGCCAGCGGCTGCACGCCGACCAACGCCGCCGGGCCGTTCGCCGGCACGTCGCGCATCGACGGCAATCCGCTGCCGCGCGCGCCGAAGACGCAGCTGAACTTCACGCTCAAGTACAGCACCCCGATCGGCGACGGCGAGTTCTACGCGCTGACCGACTGGGCCTACCGCACCAGCTACAACTTCTTCCTGTACCAGGCGCCCGAGTACAAGGCCAAGAACCTGACCGAAGGCGGCGTGCGCACCGGCTACAAGTGGGGCAACGGAAAATATGAAGTGGCCGCGTTCGGCCGCAACATCACCGACCGCCGCGTGATCGTCGGCGCCATCGACTTCGACAATCTGACCGGCATGTTGAACGAGCCGCGCACCTGGGGCGGCACCTTCAAGGTCAACTTCTAAGTCGGCCGCCGTTTCAAGAGCCCTGCGCATCGAAAGCTGCGCGGGGCTTTTTTTCATCCTGGAGTTGCCGCAGTTGTACCGCCTATGGAGCCTGACTTGAATCATACCGTCGTCAATCTTTGGCCGCTGCTTGGCGTGGCCGTCATCATTCTTGGCTTTGCGCTCAGGGCGCATCCGGTGCTGGTGGTGATCGCCGCCTGCGCCGTCACCGGCATCGCCGCCGCGATGCCGGTCGAGCAGCTGTTGGCGACCCTGGGCGCGGCCTTCATCAAGACCCGCAACCTGCCGCTGATCCTTTTGCTGCCGCTGGCCGCCATCGGCCTGCTGGAACGCTACGGTCTCAAAGAGCACGCGCAGGCGTCGATCGCGCGCATCAAGTCGGCCACCACGGGGCGCCTGCTCATCGTCTACCTGGCGATCCGCGAAATCAGCGCCGCCTTCGGCCTGACCAGCATCGGCGGCCATCCCAACATGGTGCGCCCGCTGATCGCGCCGATGGCCGAGGGCGCGGCCGAAGTGCGCTACCCGGACCTGCCCGACGCGCTGCGCCACCGCATCCGGGCCATGTCGGCGGCCACCGACAACGTCGGCCTGTTCTTCGGCGAAGACGTATTCGTGGCCTTCGGCGCCATCGTGCTGATGCAAACCATCCTGCGCGGAGAGGGCCTGGAGGTCGATCCGCTGCACATCGCGTTGTGGGGCATTCCGACGGCGGTGACGGCGTTCATCATCCACTCGTGGCGCCTGCACCGGCTCGACGCCGAGATCGCACGCTCCATGCTCACGCAGCCGGCGAAGGCGGCGCCATGATCCTGAAACTCGATTATTTCTACGATGTGCTGGGCGTGCTGCTGCTGGTGATCGCGCTGATGGCGCTGCGCGACCGGCACAATCCCAAGCGCTATTCCAGCGCGCTGTTCTGGGCCTTGTACGCGGTGGTGTACCTGGCCGGCGAGCAGTTGCCACCGGTGGCCGCCGGCGTGCTGATGGTGGTGATGGCGCTGATCGCCGGCTTCGGCGGCGTGGCGCTGGGCCGCTACGGCGAGCGCTCGCCGGAACAGCGGCGCGACAGTGCGCGTTCGCTGGGCCACAAGCTGCTGATTCCGGCGCTGGTCATTCCGGTGACGACGATGATCGGCTCGACCTTGCTGAAGGACGTGCAGTTCGACGGCCGCTTCCTGCTCGATCCGAAGAACACCACGCTGGTCAGCCTCGGTTGCGGCTCGCTGTTCGCCGTCGCCACGGCGTGCTGGCTCACGCGCGCCACGCCGCTGCAGGCAATGCGCGAGTCGCGCCGGCTGGTCGATCACCTGGGATGGGCGGTGGTGCTGCCGCATATGCTGGCGGTCCTGGGGCTGCTGTTCACCGAGGCGGGCATGGGCAAGGCGGTGGCGCACGTGGTCACGTCGTATATCAACATGGATGTGAAGCTGGTGGCGGTGGCGGTGTACTGCATCGGCATGGCGCTGTTCACCATCATCATGGGCAACGGCTTCGCGGCGTTTCCGGTCATGGCCGGCGGCGTCGGCATCCCGGTGCTGGTCGGCGTCTACCATGCCAACCCTGCGGTCATGGCGGCCATCGGCATGTTCAGCGCCTACTGCGGCACATTGATGACGCCGATGGCGGCCAACTTCAACATCGTGCCGGCGGCGCT
>DASVTJ010000636.1:0-3704 GCA_036387635.1 Duganella sp. | reverse complement strand
CAGTTTTGGCCCGATCGATGTTCCCGACGACAAGCTGTGGGGCGCGCAGACCCAGCGCTCGCTGGAGCACTTCCATATCTCCACCGAACGCATGCCGCTGGAATTGATCCACGCGCTGGCCAGCGTCAAGCGCGCCGCCGCCCGCGTCAACCTGGACTTGGGCCTGCTCGACGGCGCCAAAGCCGCCGCCATCACGCAAGCGGCCGACGAGGTGCTGGCCGACAAGCACGGCGGCGAGTTCCCATTGGCGGTGTGGCAGACCGGTTCCGGCACGCAATCGAACATGAACATGAACGAAGTGCTGGCCAACCGTGGTTCCGAGCTGATGGGCGGCGTGCGCGGCGAGAGCCGCAAGCTGCACCCGAATGACGACGTCAACAAGGGCCAGTCGTCGAACGACATCTTCCCGACCGCGATCCACGTGGCGGCCGCGCAGGCGCTGGCCAACGCCGTGCTGCCGTCGCTGCGCCAGTTGCGCGAGAGCCTGCACGCCAAGGCCGAAGCATTCGCCGACATCGTCAAGATCGGCCGCACCCATTTACAGGACGCCACGCCGCTGACCCTGGGCCAGGAATTTTCCGGCTATGTCGCCCATCTGGACTTCGCCGAGCGCGCCATCAACGCCGCCCTGCCCGGCGTGCTGCAACTGGCCGCCGGCGGCACGGCGGTCGGCACCGGCCTCAACGCCCATCCCGAATACGCGGTGCGCATCGCCGCCGAGCTCGAACATACGCTGGCGCTGCCGTTCCGCACCGCCGACAACAAGTTCGCCGCGCTGGCCGGGCACGACGCGCTGCTGTCGGCGCACGGCGCGCTTAAAACGCTCGCCGCATCGCTGATGAAAATCGCCAACGACGTGCGCTGGATGGCGTCTGGCCCTCGCTCGGGCTTGGGCGAGATCACCATCCCCGAAAACGAGCCGGGCAGCTCGATCATGCCGGGCAAGGTCAACCCGACCCAGTGCGAGGCGGTCACCATGTTGTGCTGCCAGGTATTCGGCAACGATGTCGCCATCACGATGGGCGGCGCTTCCGGCAACTTCGAGTTGAATGTCTACAAGCCGCTGATCGCGCACAACTTCCTGCAAAGCGCGCGCCTGCTGGCCGACGGCATGCGCAGCTTCGGGGAACATTGTGTGCATGGCATCGAGCCGAACCGCGACCGCATCGCCGAGTTGATGGAACGCTCGCTGATGCTGGTGACGGCGCTGGCGCCGCACATCGGCTACGACAAGGCGGCGTCGATCGCCAAAAAGGCGCAGCACGAGGGCACGACGTTGAAGGAGGCGGCGCTGGCGCTGGGCTACGTGACGGCCGAGCAGTTCGAGCAGTGGATCGTGCCGCTGGATATGACGCGCCCGGACGCCAAGGGCTAGGCCGCTAACGCGATGGTTTAGAAGCCGTACGAGTAGCGCACGCCGGTCAGCAGATCCGGCGCGGCGGTGGCATCGTGGCCGGGATTGACGCGCAACATCACCGCGCCGGTCAGCTTGCCGGCGCGGCCGCCCTTGCCGATCATCGTGGTGTAGCCGAATTCCAGGTCGCGCTCGGTGGCGGTGGGCCGCAGATTCAACGTCGGCGTGCCGAACTCCTGCGCGTTGACATAACTGGCGCGCGCGCCCGTGTCGTCGTTTTGCAGCGCGCCGGTGCGCACCTTGGCCGGGATCGACAATGTCACCGCCAGCCGGTCGCGGCTGTTGAATATCTGCCGCGTGGACGCGCCCACGCTGAACGCCATCGTCCGCACCGACGACACCTGCGCCATCAAACTGTCCGGCGCGCCGAAACCCTCCGTCTTGCCGTACGATGCCATCGCCATCACCGCGCTGCGCGGCGACAACGCGTAACCGAGCGACAACGACGTGAACCTGGTGGTGGGCCGTGTGTTCATCGCCAGCGTTGTGCTGGGCTGGCCACCGCCAAGCGTCGAACCGGTTTCGCGCAACAGGCCGATCGTCAGGATGCCGACCGCGCGCCCGGTTTTCTTTTCGAACTCCGCGCTGGTCAGGTAACGGCGGCGGCGCTCGTTCAACACCGGCCCCAGCGGATCGAGCAAGGCCAGATTGTCAGGCAAGGCGCCGAAGTGCAGGCGCGGCGCGCCGGCGAAGTCAGCGTAGCGGCGCGCGCCATCGCTTTGCAATTGATCGACCAGCGCCGACTGCCGGTCGGCCGCCTCGAACAGCAGTGCGGAATTGGCGCGCTTTTCGAATGCCGGTGCGATTTGTTGCGGGGACAAGGGGTCCGATGCGGCGGCGCCCGCCACCGTCGAGAGCGGAACGACAACGACCAGCATGGCGAGAGAAAGCTTTTTCATGAGGCTGCTCGGTGAGGTACGTCACTGATTAAACGTCTAGCAGTGACTTCAGCATAGCATCAATTTTCCACATGGCAATGGGCATAAAGCAAAAAAACCATGTGGTTGTCGGAATGCCGCTACAATGTCGAAAGTGACACAAGTGTTGTTCTTGCGTCATGACAATAGAGGAAGAAAATGCAAAAAGTAAGCTTTGAATTGAACGGTGAATTTGTGGAGCTCAACCAGCTTTTGAAACTGGCGGGCCTGTGCGATAGCGGCGGCGCCGGCAAGATGCTGGTGGCCAGCGGCGAGGTCAAGGTCGACGGCAAGCAGGAATTGCGCAAGACCGCCAAGATCCGTGCGGGTCAACGGGTCACCATTGGCGACGTGCAAATTACCATTAGCGGCGTGTAATCTTATCTTGCTTTTGAGCAATGATCAGCTATTCTGTCAGGGCAGCTGAGAAAACGCTGTCGGCGGGGGCGAGGGTATTTGATAATGCGCAAATCGACTGGCGACATCGTAGTTATATTGGAAATGCTTGCCAATCGGCTTTTTCAACGACATTTTTTGATCAGGGGGACGTCATGAACGGTCCTGAACCACAAAGCCCGACCCAGAGTCCGACGCAGGAAAAGCTGCTCGACGATCTGCGCCAGGTGATTGAAAACGCGGAAGAGTTACTCAAGAATACCAACCAGTACCACGGTTCGTTGTATCAGGGCGCGCGCGCCAAGCTGGCGCAGGCGCTGATGACCGCGACCGAGGAGCTGGCCCGGTTCGAGGATGCCCATATCGACCGCATGATCGAGCTGACCGCCGCCGCCAACCGGCTGCACAACGATCTGACGGGCGAAGACAAAATCTTCCGGGCGTTCAAACCCGGCGCATGAAGCCGCTTTATCGCGGCTCAGCCATCGGCCGCCGTCCGGTCCGCGCCGCTGTCGATGTTTGTGACTACCGCGTGAGCCAGCCACAGCTGTAAAGCGCCGGCCACGTCGAAGGCCTCGTCGAGGTCGAACGCGGCGTCGAGCGCGGCGCCGAAATCCCCACCCTCCCCCAGCACTTGCAGCGCCGCATGGCCGGCCCTGTCGAGCGCCACCACTTGCGTCTTCCAGTCCGGCCGCGCGATGACGGCGTAGCTCGGTACCGCCATGTCGGCCGGGAACCCGACGCCGCCGTCGGCCTGGTGCGCCTGCCACAGCGGTATCGTGGCCCACGCCGACGACAGCAGCCGGCACGCAGGATGCAAGGTCAGCCGCGCCGTCTCCATTTGTTCCGGCGAGACGGCGGCAAGCTGCCGCGCGGTGACGCCTTGCGCCGCCGGCGCGTAATGCGCGCGGTGCAGCGCCCATTCCAGCGTGGCCATGTCGGGTAGATAGGGATAGTCGGCAACGTGCGGGAAATGC
>DASVTJ010000635.1:0-6847 GCA_036387635.1 Duganella sp. | reverse complement strand
ACGTCGAGCAACACCAGGTCCGGCGCCATGCTTTGGTAGCACGCCAGCGCCCGCACGCCGTCCTCGGCCTCGACGGCGTCGAGGCCGACCTGGGCCAGCATTTCCAGCATCAGCAGGCGCATCACTGGGTCGTCGTCGGCCACCAGCACGAGACCGCGTTTGGGGGAAGTTTGGCTTGCCATGTCAGATTTCCTTTTCCAGGATAGCTCCCAATGCCTGTCGCACGGCCTGGAAAGATCGTTCCATATCATCGAGCAGGGCGGCGGCGCCCGTGGTGGTGTCGTTGCGGCCCAGCATTTCCATCTCCTTGCAGCGCTGCGCCAGCGCGTCGGCGCCGACATTGGCGCAGCTGGACTTGAGGCTGTGCGCGGCCTTGCGTATTTGCACCGTGCTGCCGCTGTCGATGGCGGCGCGGATGGTGTTCAGATGCGTTGGCGTGTCCTCCAGATAAGCTTGCAGCACCCGCTCGAGCAGCGCGTCGCCGTTGCTGGCGCTGAGCGCGCGGATGTTATCGAGCGCTTGCCGGTTGATCATTTGTTCGTGCTGTGGCGCCGTTGGCGGCGCGGCGGCCTGGATCACGGCATATGGCACCACCGCCGGCGGCCCCCCGGCAAGCGATGCCACGGCATTGGACGCGGCGGCATGCGGCGTCGCGACCACCGCCGGCGGCGGTGGCGGTGCCTCGAGCACCTCGGTGGCGCCGTCGGCGCCGCCGTCGTGCGGCGCCGGCGCCACGCGCGGCAGCGTGATCCAGCGGCCGATGGTTTGCCCGAGCGCCTGCTGCGTGAACGGCTTGCTCAGGTAATCGTCCATGCCGGCGGCCAGGCACGATTCGCGGTCGCCCTGCAAGGCGTTGGCGGTGATGGCGATGATGGGCAGGCTGCGCGCGCGTCCGCGCTGTTGTTCGTGGCGGCGGATTTCCGTGGTGGCGGCGAAGCCGTCCATGACCGGCATCTGGCAATCCATCAAGATCAGATCGAAGTCGCCGGCCTTTACCGAGCGCAACGCTTCCTGGCCGTTGCAAGCGCGGCTGACGTCCAGGCCCAGGCCCTCGAGCATGGCGCTGGCCACCTCAACGTTGACGGGATTGTCTTCGGCCAACAACACCTTGCGGCCCTTGCGGCCGCGCTGGGCCGGCACCGCACCGCCCGAGCTGAACGTGGCCATCGGCGGCGCCGCCGGCGAGGCCGCGCCGGTGCGCGGCAGGCGGATCGGCCGCTCGTCGGCGGCGGGCACGGCGGCAAGTGCCGGCAAGGCCGGCAACGCCGGCGCGGTGCGCGCGGTCTCGGTCTGGCTGACGACGCAATCGTACAGGTCGCACTCGCGCGGCGGCTTGATCAATTGGAAGGCGACGCCGGCCTCGCGTTGCTGGACGCGGTCGGCGGCATTGCGTTCCGTGCTCAATAACAGCAGCCGCACGGCTGGCAGGCCGGCGTCGGCGTGGATCGCCGCCGCCAGCGCCAGGCCGCTGGTGCGCGGCAAGTCCATGTCGAGCAGCACAACGTCGTACGGCTGGCCGGCCGAGGCCGCCAAGCGCAATTGCGGCAGCGCCTGCGTGGCCGACGTGCTGGTGCTGAGCACGCGCCAAGCCGTCAGCCGCCGTTCCAGTTCGGCGCGGCTGGTGGAATTTTCATCGACAATCAAAGCGCGTATTCCCAAAATGGTGTTGGTAGGATCGTCAAATTCGACGCGAGGCTTATCGAAATTTACGGCAAACCAAAAGATCGACCCTTGAGTTAACGCATGGTCTACGCCTATCGTGCCTCCCATGAGCTCAACGAGTTGTTTTGAGATCGCCAATCCGAGCCCGGTGCCGCCGTGTTTGCGGGTGGTCGAGCCGTCCGCTTGCGAGAAGGAATCGAAAATGCGCGAGCGCGCCTCGCTCGACACGCCGATGCCGGTGTCGTGCACCTCGAAGCGCAGGCCCACCGTTTGCGTGTCCTCTTCCACCACGGTGACCTTGACGGTGATCTTGCCGCTTTCGGTGAATTTGATCGCATTGCCCAGCAAATTGAAAATGACCTGGCGCAGGCGGTTCGGGTCGCCGCAGATGGCCACCGGGATGTCGTTGGCGATGGCCGGCTCGAGCCGGATGCCCTTGGCCTGCGCCTGCGGCAAAAAGACGGTGTCGATGTCGTCGAGCAGGTCGCGGAAATTGAACTGGATATATTCCACCGTCAGCTTGCCGGCCTCGATCTTGGAAAAGTCGAGGATGTCGTTGATGATCACCAGCAAATGCTCGCCCGAGCGCTTGACCATGCTGGTGTAGTGGCGCTGCTGTTCGCTCAGGCGTGTGGCCAGCAGCAACTCGGTCATGCCCAGCACGCCGTTCATTGGCGTGCGGATCTCGTGGCTCATCGTGGCCAGGAACGCGCTCTTGGCCTGGCTGGCCGCCTCGGCGGCGTTCTTGGCTTTTTCCAGCTGCTCGGTGCGCACGCCGACCTGGCGTTCGAGCTGGTCGCGGTATTGCGCCAGCGCGCCGTCGCGCGCCTCGACCTGCGCCAGCATGTCGTTGAAGCTGTCGATCAGCGCGCCGAGCTCGTCGCTGCGCTGGTGGCTGATGCGCTCGGTGGGCTGGCCGCGGCTGACCTGCTGCGCCGCCGCGATCAGCTTGCCGACCGGCTCGGCCACGCTGCCCTTGAAGCGCGCCGCCATCAGCAGCGCGGTCATGAACGACAGCACCGCCGCCACGCCGGCCGCGCCCAGGTTTTTCAGGATGTCGATCCACATGCGCGTTTGCGATCGTTCGATCAGCACCGTGCAGGCCAGTTCGTCCTTGCTGTGCACGGCGCGCTGCAGCCGCATGGCCGGCGCCCACGGCGGGCCGGTGTGTTCGCTGCGCACGTCCCGGCCCGGATCGGGGGCGTCGATGCGCTCGGGCGCCTCTTGTCCGGCCGGCAGGTCGGCCGCCGCGTAGCGCGCCAGCAGCTTGCCGTCGCCGTCGTACAGCGCCGCCTGCAGGATGTCGTCCTCGACGACCAGCGTCGCCAGCGTCTGCTCAGCTTGCTTGCGGTCGCCGCCCGATAGCGCCATCATGCTGTTGTTGCCGATCACGCCGGCCAGCGAGGCCAGTTGCTTGCGCTCGTCGTCCGTGTGGCTGAGCACGGAGGTGGCGGCGAAGGCGATGAACACCAGCATCAAGGCACTGCCCGTCGACAGCACGGAAATGATGGTCAGTTTCTGGCTCAGGCCGGAACGTTCGAAATTGAACATCGCGTAGCGGTTCCAAACAATACAGTGGACGTCGAATTCGTCGACGCGGGCGGTGCGCGGCAACCGATTCCTGAGTGCCAATAGGAAAAATATATGCATGTGGCAAGGACGATGTTGATCTAGGTCTAAACCGGCACGTTTGCGCATGACCAAACCGCTTCCGATACCACACTTCAGGCTGCCACTATGGAACTCAAAAAGATCTTGTTCGTGGCCGAGGCCGTGACGTTGGCGCACGTGGGCCGGCCGCTGGCGCTGGCCGCGACGCTCGACCGCCGACGTTACGACGTGCATATTGCCTGCGCGCCCGGCTACGAGATGTTTTTCAAGGGGAGCGATGTGCGCAGTTGGCACATCGGCAGTATTTCCAGCGCGCGCTTTCTGGCCGCGCTGGCCGCCGGCAACCCGGTCTACGACACCCGGACTTTGCTGCACTACGTGCAGGACGATTTGCGCCTGTTGCGTGAGCTGCGCCCGGACGTGGTGATCGGCGACTTCCGGCTGTCGCTGTCGGTCAGCGCGCGGCTGGCCGGCGTGCCGTACGTCGGCTTGATCAACGCTTACTGGAGCCCCTATGTGCGGCAACATTACACGGTGCCGGCGATCGGCCTGTCGCGCGCATTGCCGATCGCCGTTGCCGACCGCTTGTTCAAGCTGGCGCGGCCGCTGGCGTTCGCGCAGCACAGCGCGCCGATGAACCAGGCGCGCCGCGCGCACGGGCTGGCATCGCTGGGCCACGACTTGCGCCGCGTATACACCGATGCCGACCGCGTGCTGTACTGCGATATCCCGGAGATGTTTCCGGCCACCAATTTGCCTTCGACACACACTTATATGGGTCCGGTGGTCTGGTCGCCGCCGACCGCATTGCCGGACTGGTGGGATGGTTTGCCGGCCGACCGGCCGCTCGTGTATGTGACGCTGGGCAGCTCGGGGCAGGGCGCGTTGCTGGCCCGCGTGTTGCAGGCGCTGGCGCCGTTGCCGGTCGGCGTGATCGCCGCCACCGCGGGCAATGTCGCCGTCCCCGAGGCGGGCGCGGCCGCGCCGAACGCGCGCGTGGCGCCTTATTTGCCCGGCGTCGAGGCGGCGCGCCGCGCCAGCCTGGTCATCTGCAACGGCGGCAGTCCGACCAGCCAGCAGGCGCTGGCCGCCGGCGTGCCGGCGCTCGGCATCGCCGGCAATCTGGACCAGTATCTGAACATGCACGGCGTGGTGGCCAGCGGCGCCGGCGCCTTGCTGCGCTCGGACCGCTTGAACGAGCACACGTTGCGCCGCGCCGCCGTCGACCTGCTCGAACAGCCGGGCCCGAAAGCGTCGGCGCGCGGGGTGGCCGGGCAGATGGCCCGCTACGATGCCGGCGCCCGGCTGTCGGCGTTGCTGCTTGAACTATTGCCCGGCTGACCGGCGTGGCGCCCTGCGCAGCAAGGCGCGGACGAAAAAAAACGGACCGCGGCGAGCGCCGGGTCCGTCGAAGCATTGCGGCGGCGGTATCAGCACTTGCCGTCCGCATTGACTTTGCGACGGCTGCCCAGCGCCAGGCCGGCGAAGCCCAGGCCCATGATGGCCAGCGTGCCCGGCTCCGGCACGGCCTGGGCGGCAAAGCTCTGCGACGAGTCCACCTTGAGGAACGGTACCGTGGTTGGCGTGGTGCCGTCCCACATCATGGTCGGCTGGAAGAACGATGGGACGTTGGTGGTGCCGGTGACCTTGTCCAGGAAGATCGAGCCGGTGACGATGTCCAGATAGGCCGGGTCGACGTAATCGATCATGAAGCGCGAATCGAACGAGCCGGTGCCGACGGCGCCGCTGGCGGTGAAGCTGGCGTCGTTGAACACCAGATGGCCGGACAGGATGATGATGCCGTCGCCGTCGGGGTCGCCGGGCGAGGTGCCGCAACCGGCCGAGGTCGAACCGGTGCCGTAGCAGCGCACGGTGTCGCCGGCGTTGCCGGGCACGGCGCGGCTGTTGCCGGCGCCGGGCGTGATGCGGTCGAAGTAGATGGCCAGGTTCTGCACGCCGGCGCGCAGCGGGTCGACGTCCATCGCGGCCGACTGCGACGGCGGCAGCGTGAAGTGGGCGGTGGTGGCGGTCTGCGAATCGACCAGCTCCTGGAAGCGCACCACTTTGCTGATCTCGAACGAGCCGTTCAGGCCGGGCGGCGTGACCAGCGCCGGGATGTTGCTGTTGGACATAGTGCCGATGACCATCTGCGAGCGCAGCTCGGTCAAATAGGGCGCACTGGCGCCGGGGCCGATGATGCGGCCGGGAACGAAACTGGTCGACAGCGCGGTGTCGGTGACGTTGGTCCACAAGTCGGCGTAGGTGGTGTAGGTACCGGTGCCGGTGACATCCAGGCCCACGGTGGGGCCGGCGCTGGCCGTCAGCGGTGCCGCCAGGGCGGAGACGATCGTTGCGGCGGCCAGCGCGGGTTTGATGAGTTTCATGGTGTGCTCCTGGAGGTGAGGGAACCCGGAAATCGGGTTCGTAGCTTCTATAGAGCAAAACCCTTGCCAGCCGGGCTGATCCCTATGAAATCAACAACTTGCGCGGATGCAGTACTTCGTTCCAGCAATTAGTGTAAAAAATCCCGTCATAAAAAAACGGACCACGGGATGGTGCCGGGTCCGCTGGGTGCGCCGGGTTCGGGTCCGGCCGGATTACTCGTATCGCTTACTAAGTCGCTTACTGGTATCGCTTATTGCCTTCACTCATACACTCATTCACTCACTCAGGCGCGCGGGGCGGCCTTGCGGCGTTTGCCCAGCGCCAGCCCGGCCAGGCCCAGGCCCATGATGGCCAGCGTGCCCGGTTCCGGCACGGCGGCGGCGAACGATTGCGACGAATCGACCTTCAGGAACGGCACCGAGCCCACGGTCGAACCGTCCCACATCGACGTCGGCGTGAAGAACGACGGCACGTTGGTGGTGCCTGTGAAGGTGTCCTGGAAGATCGAGCCGGTCACGATGTCCAGATAGGCCGGATCGACATAGTCGATCATGAAGCGGGTGTCGAACGAGCCGGTGCCGACCGCGCCGCTGGCGGTGAAGCTGGCGGTGTTGAAGATCAGGTGGCCCGACAGGATCATGATGCCGTCGCCGTCCGCATCGGCGCCGCCGCCGCAGCCGTTGGCCAGGCCGCCGGTGCTGCCGGCGCCGTAGCAGCGCACCGTGTCGACGCCGTTGCCGGGCACCGCGACGCTGGCGCCGCCGGGCGTGATGCGGTCGAAGTACAGCGCGAAGTTTTGCACGCCGGCGCGGGTGGCGTCGACGTCCATCGCGGCGGACTGGCTCGGCGCCAGACCGAAGGTGGCGGTGGTGGCGTTTTGCGACGTGACCAGCTCCTGGAAGCGCACGACCTTGGTGATCTCAAAGCTGGTGTTGAGGCCGGGCGGCGTGACCAGGCTGCCGGTGTTGCTGTTGCTCATGGTGCCGATCTTGGTCTGCGTGCGCAGTTCGGTCAGGTAGGGCGCGCCGCCGCCGGGGCCGCCGACGGTGGCGCCCGGCACGAAGCCGGTGACCAGCGCGGTGTCGGTGATGTTGGTCCACAGATCGGCGTAGGTGGTGTAGGTGCCGGTGCCGGTGGCGTCGAGGCCGATGGTGGGGCCGGCGATGGCGGCCACAGGTGCCGTCAGGGC
>DASVTJ010000634.1:0-3466 GCA_036387635.1 Duganella sp. | reverse complement strand
AGCACGCCGCAGACCAATATTTTTTACGTCGATATCCCGGCCGATGCTTGCCGGGCCTTGAACGACGTGTTTCAACTGACCCGCATCCGCGTGTCGATGTCGCCGCACCTGCGCATCGTCACGCACATGGATGCGTCGCGCGACGATATCGATCGCGCCATCACTGTTTTTGAGGATTTTTTCGGATGACCGACCGCACCGTATTTAAGAACAACGATAAAAACAACGCCGATAACAATGGCGATAAAAACGACGACAACACACTGCGGCTCGCCAAGCGCCTGGCCGAGACGCTGCCATGCTCGCGCCGCGAGGCCGAGCTGTATATCGAAGGCGGCTATGTGCGCGTCGACGGCGAGCTGGTCGAGGAGGCCGGCGCGCGCGTGACGCTGGAACAGAAGATCGAGCTGGCGCCCGACGCCACCTTGCTCGAGATCGTGCCGGTGACGATCCTGCTGCACAAGCCGGCCGGCGCCAATGGCGGCGTGGGTAAGGACGGCGCGCCGGCGATGCATCTGCTGAACGCCGAGTCGCTGACGCGCTCCGCGCCCGGCCAGCGCTTCCTCAAACGCCACCTGGTCAACTTGACCTTGACCAATCCGCTCGAGACCAAGGCCAGCGGCCTGCTGGTTTTCACACAGGACTTCCGCGTCAGCCGCAAGCTGGTCGACGAGGCGGCCAAGACCGAGCAGGAGATCATTGTCGAGGTCACCGGGAATATCATGGAAAACGGGCTGGCGCTGCTGAACCACGGACTGCCGTTCAACGGTAAACCGCTGGCGCCGAACAAGGTGAGTTGGCAGAACGAGAACCGTCTGCGTTTCGCGGTGAAGAATCCCAAGCCGGGCCAGATCGAGCATGTGTGCAAACTGGTCGGCTTGAGTGTGGTGTCGATGAAGCGCATCCGCATCGGACGTATCGCGATGGCGAGCCTGCCGCTAGGCGAGTGGCGCTACCTGCAGGATCACGAGCGCTTCTAAGCTGCCGCGTCCGGTGCACGCGGCGCCCACGACTCCCGCAGTAAAACTTATACCTGCGCCGCAGGGCGACGCCGACGCGCCGCAAACCCCAACAACCCGAGGCCGCCGACAACCATCGCGTAGGTCGACGGCTCAGGCACCGCCGCGACGGTCGACAGCAGCAGCGTGCCGCACTCGCCGCCGCTGCTGCCGGGGGAGAATCCGCGGCAGGCATAGGCTGCGATCTGGTTGTTTTCGTTGATGGCGAGGGCATCCTGGATGCGCCAGCCGTCCAATCCACCCACCAGCGTGTTCAGATCGTACATCACGCCGTTTTGCCACACAAAACCCTCCCGGGCGCCCGTGGTGCCGATGACCAGGCCGGCGTTGTTCAGGGCATGTGCGTAGACGCGGGCGTCAGTGAGCTGGCCCAGATCGGTGGCGACGCCGTCGGCGTAGAAGTAGGAGCGCTCGGAGACGTCGAAATAGGTGCGGCGGGTGATCAGCGCCTGGCCATTGTCGTTGATGTCAACGGCGCGGCTTTCGGCATACTCCGCCGCTGGCATACTGGCGGACAAGTCGATCACCCCGCCGTTCTCGAAAATCACGGCGCGTGGGGTGAGCTGGTCGTGTACGAAACCGGCAACCTGACCGTTGTTGTTGAGGGCCAAAGCCACGCTACCCGTGGTGTTGGGCGGTGTCAGGCTGGTAAGCGCGCCATTTGCATAGATGAAGCCGTTAGAGTCCCAGCCCCCTACTTGCTGAGTGCCGACAATCTGCCCCGCATTGTTGATCGCGGTTGCCGTGCTGCGCGTCGTGCCGATGTCGGTGAAGGTGCCGCCGGAATAGCTGAACGCCTGATTGAGGCCATATTGCCCGACGATTTGGCCGGCGTCGTTGATGCCATAGGCGAGACTAAAGCCCGACGGTGAACCCAGGAATCTTAAGCTGCTGCCGTCGTGCAGCGCCGCTTCGAGATTGGAGGGGTTGTTGCCCCAGCCGACGACCTGGCCGAGGTTGTTCATCCCCGCGGGTACAAAATTGCCAAGATATGTCATGCTGAAATGCAGCGGCTCGGCGGCCAAGGCAGGCAGCGTCGCGGCGCTCAGGATCAGGGAAGCAATAAATTTGCGTTTCGTGGAGATCACGTCGAATCCTTCAAGGAGGGTGGTGGGCGCCCCACGATGCGGCGCGTGGTCACAATTAAATCGGTCGAATTTAACTGCATTGCCAATATCTTAATGCAATAGTGCAATCCTACTGTCCCGTTCGCTCGCTGAGAGAAGAATTTATTTCATGGTGTGTCTTTCACACCCGTTTGCGACAGGATGAAGGCATAGGTATCGGCCGCCTCGGCGTCCTGCTGGGCGCGGGTCGAGCCCATGCCGTGGCCGGCGTCGAAGTCGACCCGCAACAGCACCGGCTTGCCGCTGCCGGTGGCCGCTTGCAGACGTGCCGCCATCTTGGCCGGGTGGAACGGCGCCACGCGCGGATCGGTCACGCCTGTGGTCAGCAGCACCGCCGGATACTTGGTGCCGTCGACCACTTGCTGGTAGCTGTCGATGCTCTTCAACGCCTTGAAGCCGGCCGGGTCGGCGATCGCGCCCCACTCGGGTTCCTCGCCATAACCATTTTGCTCGGCCACGTAGCGCAGCGGATTGTGCCAGCCCACGCCCGACACCACCGCCGCGAAGAGGTCGGGACGCTCTTCCATCGCCCGCCCCATCGGGATGCCGCCGGCCGAACGGCCGCCAATGGCCAAATGCGCTGGCGCCGTATACTTGTTGGCCACCAGGTCCTCGCTGACGGCGATCAGGTCGCGCCACGTGTTGGGTTTGTTTTCCAGCTTGCCGGCACGATGCCACTCGCGGCCAAACTCGCCGCCGCCACGGACGTTGGCAAAGCCGACGATGGCGCCCTGGTCGGCCAGCGCCAGCATGCGGCCGGCGAACGACGGCGTGTACGCGGCGGCGCCGTAGCTGCCGTAGGCCGAGATGAAGGCCGGATTCTTGCCATCCATTTTCAGGCCCTTCTTGTAGATCAGGCTGTACGGAATCTGCGTGCCGTCCTTGGCCTTGGCGAAGCGGCGCTCGGTGGTGTAGCCGCTGGTGTCGATCGCCGGCTTGGGCGTGATGCCGGTGTCGGCAACCTTGCCGTCGGCGCTCACGCTATAGATGCCTGCCGGTTCCAGCCAGCCCGACAGCATGGCCAGCACGCCGGGCGCGTCGCGGTCGGCGTCGACGGCGCGCAGCGTGCCGTCGAAGGGCAGGGCGATGTCGGTCAGCTTGCCGTCGTTGTCCAGGCGCTGCAGTTTGCCGATGCCGCCGTCCATCGCGCGGATGTACAGGCCGTCCTTGGCGCGTGCGGTGCCTTGCAGCACCAGCGCCGATTCCGGCATCACCTCGGTGGCGCTAGCCAGAGCCGGTGCGCTGGCCGAGGTCTTCAGCAAGCGTCCGCGCGGATGGCCTTTGGTCGACAGCAGGTACAGGTCGTCGCCATGCAGGTCG
>DASVTJ010000633.1:0-8958 GCA_036387635.1 Duganella sp. | reverse complement strand
TCGGTGGCGAGGTTGCTGTTGGCGCTGCCCAGAATAATCCCCACCGACACCATCAAGCCCACCACGACCGGCGCCATGCCTTGCTTGAAGGCGCGCACGCCCAGCAGTTCGCGGTTGCGATGGCCCCAGCGCGCGGCCAAGTACGTCAGCGTGGTGCTGGGAATCAGAATGCCCAGCATCGTCACCCCGACGCCGGCGAACGCGGCAAAATAACTGCCGGCGTTGAGCCCGACATTCCACCCCATCAGCGCGACGAACAATACGTTGGGACCCGGCGCGGCCTGGGCGATGGCGATCGAGTCGTTGAACTGGGATTGCGTCAGCCAGTGCTGTTCCTCGACCAGGAAACGGTGCATTTCGGACGTGGTTGAAATGGCGCCGCCGATCGACATCAACGACAGCAGCATGTAATGGCCGAACAGATTGAGCCAATCGGCAAAGCTGAGGACGATATGAATGGGTTGCGCGGTCATGGTCGTGCGCCTTTCATTTTGCGATAGGTCAGCGTGACGGCGACGCTGCCGAGGATCAGCAGCGTGTAGGCCAGCGGCAAGCGCAGCAACACGACGAAGCCGACGCATAGCACCGCGATCAAGCCGGTCGCCCACATCGGCAGCGGGTGCTTGCGCAGCGCCGATGCCAGCTTCAGGCCGGTGGCGGCGATCATGCCGGCCGACACCGCCGCCATGCCGCGCAGCGCGCCGGCCACGCCCGGATGGCTGGAATATTGCGCGTGCAGCAGCGCCAGCCCGAGCACGACTATCAGCGGCAACGTCAGCATGCCGGCCAGCGCCGTCATGGCGCCGCGCAGGCCGTAGTAGCGGTCGCCGATCATCAGCGCCAGATTGACGACGTTCGGGCCGGGCATGATCTGGGCCACGGCCCAGTCCTCGATAAACTCTTCCTGCGTCAGCCAGCGCTTGCGCTCGACCATTTCGCGCTGCACGACCGCGAGCACGCCGCCGAATCCTTGCAAGGCCAAAATGGTGAAAGAGACAAATAAATCGAGCAGCGAAGAGGGGCGGGGGCGGGGCGCGTCTGAAATCATGCTGGCATTATCGCCCCGCTTGTTGTTCCCTGTCCATGACGTTCAGTCCAAGCAATATTTTAATTTTAGAATGATAGGAGCCTGACATTGACTTTGGCGCCACGTCGCTCATACTCCCGTTGCACGTCACTTTGATCGGGATCAACTATCCCGCAACCTCCGCAAAGGATCATGATGAACGTATTGCTCGCCCCCAGCCGTGAGATCGCGCACAGCGATTCCGGTCAGCCAGCCACCCTGCAACGCCGCGACGAGCGCACCAGCGCCGTTGTCGAACGCGGTATCACGGTGCAATCGAGTTTCAACACGATCTGCGCGATCGAATACATGAAATCCCATAACGTCGCGCCGCAAGTGATCGAGCGCGTGCTCTGGTATCCGGAGCAACGGCGGAAAAAACATCACTGATCACCATGCCACGAAGGAATTCTGTTTTTAGTTATGCACACATCATGTTGACAAGAATTTTTTTCAAAAAATTTTGTGTGACAATCGGTGTGGACGCAAGTCCTTGATTTTTAAGGGCTTTGATTTTGCCTTTTGGATGGGCAGTTTATTGAAAACCGCGTCGTTACAGGCGCGCCGCGTTGTCAATGGGGTGTTGTCCACATAGATATCCACAGAGCTTGTGGATATCTTGAAAAGTGCTTAGCAATCCGTCACTTAGGTGGGCTTTTTCAGCGTTTGTAAAACGCTGCCGACCACGATGTAGGGCGCCGGCGTTTCATCGAGATCGCTGACGGTGACGCGCAGCCGTATTTCCTGTCCGTCGCGGCGCCAGGCGGTGATGACATCGGTCCAGCTTTCGTGCTCTTTGACGGCGTGCAAGGCGTCGGCCAACTGATCCGGCGGATACGGCGTCGGATGCAGCAGTCGCAGATCGGCGCCGACCAACTCCTCACGGCTGAACTGGAACACGGTGCAAAACTTGTCGTTGACCGAGGCGATCTTGCCGCGCCGATCCAGCGTCATGATGAGGGCGTGCTGGTCGACCGCCGACAGCAGGCGGCGCGCATGGTCCAGCTCCGCCTGCAGAGTTACCGTCCGGCGGTGCGCCTCTTCGAGACCGTTGTAAGCGCGCAGCGAGGAAATGACCGTGGTGAACAGCTTGCGCGTGGTCAGGTCGGTTTTGCACCAGAAATCGTTGATGTCGTAGTCGAGGATGATGCTGTGTTCCAACGCCTGCCCCGGCTGGCCGGTCCGCAACACAATGCGCACCAGATTGTTATGCAACGCATCGCGAATCTGGCGCGCGACGTTCAAGCCGGCATCGCTGGTTTCCATGATCACGTCCAGCAGCACCAGCGCGATGTCGGGCGTATTACGCAAGGTATTCAGCGCTTCCTCGCCGCTATAGGCATGCAGGAAGCTGAGCCTACGCCCCAGGAAGCACACATTACTTAACGAAAACTTGGTGACCACGTGGACGTCGACATCGTCATCCACGATCAATACCCGCCACGGCGGCGGTGCTGCCGATGTGGCCGCTTTAGGCGCGTTGACCGGCGCGACCTCGTCCTCTATCATCCACTCTGTATCGTCGTCATTCTGGTTCATGCATCAATCCCGAGGCGAGTCAAAGAAGGTAAACCGTACCTCCAGAGCCACACTATTCCTCGGGCACGCATTTGTCAAAGGTTTCCCCCGTGCGCCGTGACATAGTTGTCTCCAGGCCTACTTATGCACAGAAAAATATTTTTAAAGCGGCCTCAAAAAGACCTGGCGTCAAAATTTTCTATCTTTTAAGTCATTGATTTTATTGGATAAAAAATCTGCCTGTAGATTGGGCATTTTATTAAAACCCCCGTAGTTAAAGGCGTTCTCGGCTGTCAAGTGGGGGTTATTCACAACGTTATCCACAGTTGGTGTGGATATCTGCCAAATTCACTTTAAATACGGTGGCTTAGCTGGTTTGCCGGGGAACCGGGTAGGCCGAGCCTATCAGCAGTCCCCATACCAGAACCGCATGGAATGCCAGCGCGCAGCTGACCGTCAGATCGGCATGCGTCTTGGCCAGCATCAGGTAGGCCAGCAAAGCCAGCGCCGGCGGCATGCTGTAGGTCGCCAGGCGGTGGGGACGCTGTTCTGCGGCCCGCGTTAGCAGCTTGGCGAGAATCTTGCCGTCAAACTTCATCCAGGCGAACGCGCCCGCCGCGAACAGCGCCCAGCCGAACATGGTGTAGCCGAGCATGCCAGCCGCATAGGCCAGCACCAGTGCGATGGCGCTCAGCGGGATGGGGCGGACCGGGGCGGTGGTGGATGTCGTCGTATTCATGATCGTTCTCGTTGCGCTATGTTCTAGCTGTTAGCTTAACGCACGAGTGCCGATTGGTAAATTTTATTGTTCCTATGATTTCGATAGCTATTGCATTGGGGGTCACGCCAAGCAACCTGGCGCCGACGCTGCGCTGAGACGACCGGTGGGGCGGCCGAAGGAGGGGGCACTCAGCTGCGCCTATGCCGGCGCGGTGCCGATCGCGGCAAGCAACTTGCGGACAGCGCCGTGCGCCATGACGACTTCCGGCGCGTCGTGCAGCAAGGCGTTGTACTTGGCGCGGAAGACCATGTCGCCTTCCTCCGAAGGGCCGATCAGCGCTTCGACGGCGCGGCGGAACACCAGCGCGTCCGCCACGGCGAGTTCTTCCGGTTCGTCGAGCCGTTCGTCCATCTGCGCCATGAGGCCGGACAGCTTTTGCAGCCAGGCGAAATGCGGATGGCTGGTTACCAGTTGCAACAGCTCGAGCGGGCTGCCGACGGCACCGAAGTATTGGGTTTCGATATGCAGCAATTGCTTGTGCAGGTCACGCAGTCCGTGCGCCAGGGCGTTCAGCTGCGCGCGCTGCGCGGCATCGTTTGGTGTAGTCATTTGTCGTCCAGGTTGATGGTGATGGGTGGCAGCTTAGCAGAGCGGAATGGTCGCTAGCGCCTACATTTAGATAGTGGTGTTCGGGCGGCGTGGCCCCTAACATGGCCGTTTTCCCTCACACAGATTGGAAGCCATCATGATGAATCCGAAACTCGAAGTGCTGACCCCGACCAACTGCCAGCTGATCTTCATCGACCAGCAGCCGCAGATGGCTTTCGGCGTGCAGTCGATGGACCGCCAGGCACTGAAAAACAATACCGTGGCCTTGGCCAAATCGGCCAGGATCTTTAACATCCCGACCATTATCACGACCGTCGAAACGGCGTCGTTCTCGGGCCATACGTATCCGGAACTGCTGGACGTGTTCCCGGGTAAGGATATTTTGGAACGCACGTCGATGAACTCCTGGGACGACCAGAAAGTGCGCGACGCGCTGGCGGCCAACGGCAAGAAGAAAGTGATCGTGTCCGGCTTGTGGACCGAGGTTTGCAATAACAGTTTCGCCTTGTGCGCGATGCTGGAGGGCGGCTACGAGATTTACATGGTGGCCGATGCGTCGGGCGGAACGTCGAAGGAAGCGCACGATTTCGCGATGCAGCGCATGATCCAGGCTGGCGTGGTGCCGGTGACCTGGCAGCAGGTGATGCTCGAATGGCAGCGCGACTGGGCGCACCGCGAGACCTACGACGCCGTGATGGCCGTGGTGCGCGAGCATTCGGGCGCGTACGGCATGGGCGTGGATTACGCTTATACGATGGTGCACAAGGCGGCGCCGCGTACCACCGGCGAGCACAAGACGCTGGCGCCGGTTCCGGCCAAGTAAGAGCGGTTCGGTCAGAACACGCTGAGCAGGCCGCGACGGGCGGCGACCGTGGCCGCTTCGGTGCGGCTGGCAACGTTGAGTTTTGCCAAGATATTGTTGACGTGGAATTTAACCGTGCCGACCTCGATCGCGGCGCTGCGCGCGATCATCTTGTTGCTTTTGCCGGTCGCCAGATAGGCGAGGATCTCCAGTTCGCGCCTTGACAAGCGCGTCGTTTCGGTGCGCTCCGCCAGTTTGCCGGCCACGTCCGCCGGCAGGAATTTGTGGCCCGCCGCCACCGTCCTGATGCAGTTGGCCAATTGCTCGGCGCCGCTGTCCTTAAGCAGGTACGCCATCGCGCCGGCCTGCAAGCCTCGGTGGACATCTTCGTCGCCCTGATACGTCGTCAGGATGATAATGCGCGCGCCGGCGTCGAACGCGCGGATGTGGCCGATGGCGTCGATGCCGTGCATTTCCGGCATGCTCAAATCCATGATGACGACGTTCGGGTGATGCTGCCGGTACAGCTCGACCGCTTGCAGGCCGTTGGCCGCCTGCGCCAGTAGCCGGAACTCCGGCATGGAATTGATCAGGGCGCTCAGCCCCGCAAGGATCAGCGGATGATCGTCGGCGATCAGGATCGAGATGGGTTCCATTTGGGAAGTCCTTTTAAAGTGATATGAAACGCGGTGCCGTGCGGCTGGCGCGAGGTGCTCCAGATGCGACCGCCATGGGCGTGGATGATCGTGCGGCAGATCGACAGGCCCAACCCGGTGCCGCCCGGCTTGGTGGAGAACAGCGGGTCGAATATCCGCTCGGCCAGCTTGGCGGCGACGCCGACGCCGGTGTCCTCGACGCTGATGCGCACCGTGCCGGAACCATCGGCCAGCGCGGAGCGCAATTCCAGCGTGCGCGGCCGGTCGTGCACATCCTTCATGGCCTCGATGGCGTTGAGCACCAGATTCATCATTACTTGCTGCAACTGCACCCGGTCCGCGTGCAGCCTGTGCCCGCCGAGGGCCAGGGCGTCGCAGACTTGAATGCCGTGCTTATGCAACTCCGCGCGCAGCAGGCGCAGCACTTCGCGCAGCGCTTCGTCGACGGCAAACAGGGTCGGCACCGGGCTGGTCTTGCTCGACATGCCGCGGATGCTGCGGATCACGTCGCCGGCGGTTGCGCCGATGTGCATGATCAGCCGCAGGGCGTCGCGCGCACGCTCGCACTGCTGCGGCGCTTGCTGCAACGCGTTGAGGCCGACTTCGGCGTGCAGCACGATCGCCGCCAGCGGCTGGTTGACCTCGTGCGCGATCGATGCGGCGAACTCGCCCATGGACGTGATGCGGGCCAGCCTTGCGAGTTCGTCGGTGGCATGCTGCAGCGCCTGCTCGGCGTGCAAGCGGCGCCCCTTTTCTTCTTGCAGGCGGCGGTACAGCTGCTCGTTATCGAGCAGCATCACCGCCGCGTCGTCCATGGGCGTGGGCATCGCTACTTGGCGCGCTGCGTTGGCGCGTCCGGATGTTCGCCGATGAGCCGGCTTCGAAGCGCCTTGCTGCGTACCACCTGTCGTTGGATTTTTTGGTTGCTCATGAGGGGCTTTCAAAGGTATCGAGGTATCGCGGGGCGCTTCACGCGGTGTTCATTATCCAGCGCGCGGGCGGATACGCCGCCATCCGAAAGGGTGATGCGGAATGTCGAGTTGGAGAGGGGAACGGATTACCCGATAGAGGTATTGGCAGGCCGGCGCGTTGGCGCCGGCCACGTTCAATGGCGCGATCAGGACTTGAGGAAGTCCAGCAGGTCGGCGTTCAGTCGGTCTTTGTGGGTGGTGGGCAAGCCGTGCGGCGCGCCTTCGTAGATTTTCAACGTGCCGTTCTTGACCAGCTTGACGGCGGCCTTGGCGGCGGCGTCGATCGGCACGATCTGGTCGTCGTCGCCGTGCACGAACAAGGTTGGCACGTCGATCTTTTTCAGGTCTTCGGTGAAGTCGGTCTCCGAGAACTGCTTGATGCAGTCATACGCGTTCTTGATACCACACTGCATGCCTTGTGCCCAGAAGGTATCGCGCACGCCCTGCGATGTTTTAGCGCCGTCGCGGTTGTAGCCGTAGAACGGCATGCTCAGATCCTGGAAGAACTGCGAGCGGTCGGCCAGCACCGCGCTGCGGATGCCATCGAACACCGACATCGGCAAGCCGTTCGGGTTGTTGTCCGACACGACCATCTGCGGCGTGACGGCGCCCACCAGCACCGCCTTGGCGACGCGCCCGGTGCCGTGACGGCCGATGTAGCGCGCTACTTCGCCGCCGCCGGTGGAGTGGCCGACCAAGGTCGCGTCCTTCAGGTCCAGCGCGTCGATCAGTGTGGCCAGGTCGTCGGCGTAGGTGTCCATATCGTTGCCCTGCCAAGGCTGGCTCGACAGGCCGTGGCCGCGGCGGTCGTGCGCGATGACACGATAGCCGTTGCTGGCCAAGAACATCATCTGGTCTTCCCAGGCGTCGCCTTGCAGCGGCCAGCCATGGCTGAATACCACGGCCGGGCCGGTGCCCCAGTCCTTGAAGTGGATACGGGTGCCGTCTTCGGTGATGACGCTGTCGACGGTGAGTTTGCTGTTAGACATTTGAATCTCCTTGAGGTGTGGGGGATGCTGCGTAGCAGTGTAGCCAGCACACACAAGGAAAGCTCCTGCCAAAAGGCCAGTCTGGAACTTAGCGTTTGGGTGGGACTTCCTCTTTGGTGATGTTGACGGCGATCGGATCGCTGGACGGAAAGGTTTCGTCGAGTGCCTCGTCGAGCACGTCTTCCTCGTGCTTGGCCGGCGCGCTCGATGGCGCCGGTGAGGGCGTGGACGGGGGGGGGGACGATGAGGGCGATGCGTTCTGCTTGGTCATGGTGTGCCTTTCGAGAGCTCGGTCATGGTGTTTGCTGCATAGGGTTACGGTAATGCGGCGTTGGACGCCGGTGCATCGGCGAATGTGGCCAAGGCCCGGCAACGCGATATGCGCCACCCACGATCATGGGCTTGCTCGCAGCCATTTGCAACAGGCGCACGTGTGGCGTGTGCGCATCGTCCTCGTTGCTGTCGTATCTGCCAGTGGCGTCGAAAAGGGGGCAGTGGCGGGTTTGTGAGGATTCGGCGCGGCGGCACCTGGATCGGCTCGCGTTACTTGAGGGTGGCGCCCGGCGCTTCCAGCATCTTCAGCACCGCGTCGACGATGGCCGCCGGTTGGCCCGGTGTCACCTCGACCACCTTGATATCGCCGAACGGTTTGCGGGCGGCACGCAGTTGGGTGGCGCTGGTTTCCAGACTGTCCAACTCGGAGGCGCGGGCGCGCCAGTAAGCGGGCTTGGCCACGAGCGCCGCTTGCGCGTTCGCCAGCGCGGCGCCAATCTCCGGGTTGATGCTGCTTGCCGGGTAGCCGCAGTTGGCGCCGGTCTTGCCTTGTTCGGCGGCCGCGAGGCACGCCAGCGCGGCATCGAGCTGGGCGGCCCGGTCGGTCGGCAGCGCGTCTTCGTGCATCGGCTCGACCAACACCAAGCCGGCGACGGCGGTGCCGCGCGCACGCAGCGCGAAATGCTGCGCCACCATCGCGCCGTAGCCCGCGCCGACCAGCACGACAGGCGCTTCCAGGCGCGCGTTCTTGATCAGGAAGTTCAAATCCTTGCTGGCGTTGGCGACGGTCGCGGCGCGGATGATCGGATCGCTGGCGCTGATGCCGGCGCGGTCGTAGACGCAGGCGCGGGTGCGTTTGGCAACTTCCAGTAGCACCGCCGACCAATCCCATCCGGCGCGACCGCCGTCTGCCTCGAACAACACGGTCGGCGAACCCTTGCCGAGACAATACATATTAAGCTTGCGCCCGCCGACATCGACCTTGACCTGGGCGCCCGCCATGGCGTCCTGCCCCGCTGGCGCGGCGGCATGGGAGCTGGCGCTGGCCAGCAGCGCGAAGGTAGCAGCTATTACGGAAAAAGTGGATGTAGTCATAAAATGGGCGGCAGTTGGCAAGATCGCGCGGACGAAGGCGATGTCGTCGGCGAAAACATTTCGCAAACGGAATCCATTGTACGGTCGGATTGGCTTTCCGACAACGGCGTACCGGCGGAGGCAGGGCGCCTGCCGCCGGTATAACTGTTACAGGTCGGTTTCGGCTTCGGCGATGGTTTCGCGCACTTCGTCGGCAAAGCCGAACTGCACTTCATGGCCGTCCGGGCCGTCCTGATACATGAAGTGCACCGGGCCATC
>DASVTJ010000632.1:0-5644 GCA_036387635.1 Duganella sp. | reverse complement strand
AAATTCCTCGGTTATGTCGACTTTCCCGGCGGCCCGCTGGACCCCGGCGCGCCTTACGTGGTGGGCGTGGTCGGCGCCGCCGACATCGCCGGCGAACTGGCGCGGCTGGCCGCCGGGCGCACCGTCAACAACCACGGCGTGGTGGTGCGCCGCCTGCACGACGGCGAACCGGCGCGCGGCGTGCACTTGCTGTTCATCGGCGCCGACGAAGGCGCCGATGAAGCGGCGCTGGTGAAGGCCGCCGCGATGGCCGGCGCCATGAGCGTGACCGAATCGCCGACCGGCATCGAGTCCGGTAGCGTCATCAATTTCGTGGTGGTCGACGAACGCGTGCGCTTCGAGGTGTCGTTGGCGGCGGCCGAAAAAAACAAGCTGAAACTCAGTTCGCGCCTGTTGTCGGTGGCGCACGCGGTGCGGAAAGGCGGCGGCTGATGGCCCGGCTGCGCATGGCCAGCGTGCGCGACCGGCTGATCGCCATGGCGCTGACCACCACCGCCGCCGCCCTGCTGCTGTGCACCGGCGCCATGCTGGTTTACGACCTGAGCACGTTCCAGCGTTCGTGGATCGACGACATGCAAACCCAGGCCGAGCTGATCGCGCTGGCCAGCGCGCCGGCGCTCAATTTCAACGACGCGCCGGCGGCGCGCAAAAACCTCGAGATGTTGCAGGCGCGTCCCGAAATCCTGGCCGGCGCGCTGTACAACAGCGGCGGCAAGCTGTTCGCCTCGTACACGCAATCGGCGCTCAAGACGCCGGTGTTCCTGTCGGCGCCGGGCGCGCTGGGCCACGAGATCGTCAACGGCAGCCTGACCTTGTACCACCCGATTTTCGAGCACGGCGAGCGCATCGGCACCGTCTACCTGGAGGCGCGCTACCGCGTCGGCGAGCGGATGGCCTCGTACGGCTCGATCCTGGCCGGGGTCATGCTGTGCAGCCTGCTGCTGGCGGCGCTGGTGGCCTCGCGCCTGCAGCGCGGCATCACCGAGCCGCTGGCGGAAGTCACGTCGGCCGCGCGCGCGGTGATCCAGCGGCGCGACTTCAGCCTGCGCGTGCCGGGCACGGCGCCGGGCGAGATCGGCACGCTGGTCGACGCCTTCAACGCCATGCTGGCCGAGGTCGAAAAGAGCGCCAGCGGCCTGCTGGCGACCAACCGCACGCTCGAGCGCGAAATGGCGGTGCGCCAGGACGCCGAGCGCGCGCTGCGGCTGGCCGACCGTCGCAAGGACGAGTTCCTCGCCACGCTGGCGCACGAGCTGCGCAATCCGCTGGCGCCGATCCGAACCGGACTCGACATCATGCGCATCAACCCCTCCGACGTGGCCGCCGGCCAACGCGCGCGCGCCATCATGGAACGCCAGTTGCGCCAGATGGTGCGGCTGGTGGACGACTTGCTCGACGTGTCGCGCATCAACACCGGCAAGCTGACCATCAAGCGCGAAACGGTCGACCTGCAGCAGGTCATCCACGACGCCGTCGAAATCGCGCGGCCTTTGTTCGAGCAGCAGTCGCACGTGCTGGCGGCGGCGCCTCTGGAGCGCGCGCTGCCGATCGACGGCGACGCCACGCGACTGACACAGATCCTGTCCAACCTGCTCAACAATGCCGCCAAATACACCACGCGCGGCGGACGCATCACGCTCGACGTCGAGGTCGACGCACGGGTTGACACGCAATGCGTGCGTGTCCACGTGCGCGACAACGGCATCGGCATCGCGCCCGGCATGCGCGACGCCGTGTTCCAGATGTTCGTCCAGGCCGACGCCTCGCTCGAACGCACCACCGCCGGTCTGGGCGTGGGCTTGTCGCTGGCGCGCCGGCTGGCGGAATTGCACGGCGGTTCGCTGACGGTGCACAGCATGGGCCTGGGCCATGGCAGCGAGTTCGTGCTGACGTTGCCGCTGGCGGTGCCGGCACCTCCAACGCCCGAAGAACGTGGCGCCGTCCCGGCGTCCCCGGCCAAGGCGACGGTCGGGAGCGTTGGCCGGCCCGCCACCAGCAGCGGCACCGGGCGCCGCATTCTGCTGGCCGACGACAACGTCGACTTCGTCGACAGCATGGCCGCGCTGCTCGCATCGCACGGGCATATCGTCTCGGTCGCCTACGACGGCACGCAAGCGCTCGAGAACGCGCCGGCGTTCGCGCCGGATTTCGCCTTCCTCGACATCGGCCTGCCCGGTCTTAACGGCTACGATCTGGCACGGGCGTTGCGCGCCCTGCCGGGGCTGCGGCACACGGAGTTGGTGGCGGTGACCGGATGGGGCCAGCAAAAAGACAGGGAGATGGCGAAGGAAGCCGGGTTCGACGCCCACCTTGTCAAGCCGGTGAGCTTCGAGCAGATTGAAGCGATGCTGGTGAAGGAAGCCGCCAAGGCCGTATGACCCTGGCGGCACGCAGCCCGGGCGGGTCCCCGGCGCTGCGTAAAAACGACCTGATTGCTAACGTTGCTTCAGTTATTTACGGTCGTTCTTGTGGCTTTGACGACCGGCTTCGGCGTGTTGCTCAGGCGTGCCGCCACGGGTGCTGCCCGAGCCACCCTTGCCGCCACCGCCATTGCCACCTTCCTCTTCGTCCTCTTCGCCGCCGCCCGAGCGCGAGCCACCGGCACCGCTCTGCTGGTTGCCATCGTTTTTATGGCTCATGCTGCCGGCGCGGCGCGCCTCTTCCGACGTGAACTCATGCGCGGTGCCGGCGGCATGGGCCGCGCGGCCGCCTTCGGCCGCGATCTCGCGTTGCTTCTCAGGGTCCATCGATGCGAAGCCGCGTGCGCTGGTGTCCTGTTCGGATTGCTGGTTGCCGCCTTTGCCGCCACCCTGGTTACCTTGATTACCGTTGTTGCCCTGGTTCGAATTGGCCATGATTTTTCTCCTGACGTTGGTTAAAAAATGGTTGGTATTCACCTGCGGGTTCGGTCCGCTAACTGCTAAAGCAAACTCGAGGAATTCATAGTAAGCGTGATCAACCGTGCACCATATCGGCGCAAGAGACACCGTCAGGTAGGACTACGCTGGCGTTTTTCGACCAAAGGTAGAAAATTATGTTCGACCTGAATTACTCAACAGAGGAATTTAATAGGGTTACGGCGGCCGTGTGGCGGCTGTGTGCGCCAGCTAACAACGTGCGACGGACGCCGGTGGCACAGTGCTTCATCGGCGCCAACGGCCCGGCCGTCCCTTTTGTCCACTGTTTATGTCCCGGAGTTCCACATGCGCGCACTCGTCTATCATTCCGCCAACGAAGTCAAAGTCGACACCGTTCCCGATCCCGTCATCCAGGAACCGGACGACATCATTCTGGAAATTACCGCCACCGCCATCTGCGGCTCCGATCTACACTTGTACCGTGGCAAGGTGCCGGGCATGAAGGAAGGCGACATCATGGGCCACGAGTTCATGGGCGTGGTCGCGGCGGCCGGCCCGGCCGTGACCGATCTGCGCGTCGGCGACCGCGTGGTCGTGCCGTTCGTGATCGCCTGCGGCAGCTGCCACTTTTGCGACATGGCTTTGTTCTCGGCCTGCGAAACCACCAATCCCGACACCGGCACCTTGATGAACCAGAAAAAGATTCGTCCCGGCGCCGCCTTGTTCGGCTTTTCGCACAACTATGGCGGCGTGCCCGGCGGCCAGGCGCAATACGTGCGCGTTCCCAAAGCCAACGTCGGCCCGATCAAGATCCCGGACACGTTGGAAGACGAACAAGTGCTGTTTCTGAGCGACATCCTGCCCACCGGCTACCAGGCAGTGCTCAACGCCGGCGTCGGCCGGGGCTCGAGTCTGGCCATCTTCGGCGCCGGCCCGGTCGGCCAGATGGCGGCCGCGAGCGCGCGCATGCTTGGCGTCGAGACCATCTTCATGGTCGACCACCACGCCTACCGCCTCGAATTCGCCCGCGCCACCTACGGCGTGATTCCGATCAACTTCGACGACGTCGATCCGGCCGAGTTCATCATCGAAAACACGCAGTTCCGAGGCGTCGACGCCGTCATCGACGCGGTCGGCTTCGAGGCCAAGGGCAGCGCCATCGAAACCACGCTGACCGCGCTCAAACTCGAAGGCAGCAGCGGCAAGGCGCTGCGCCAGTGCATCGCCGCCGTGCGGCGCGGCGGCACCGTCAGCGTGCCGGGCCTGTACGCCGGCTTCATCCATGGCTTCCTGTTCGGCGACGCGTTCGAGAAGGGCATCGGCTTCAAGAGCGGCCAGACGCACGTGCAGAAGTTCATGCCGGAACTGCTGCAATTCATCGAGGAAGGCAAGCTGCAGCCGGAGATCATCATTTCGCACCGGATGCCGCTGGAGCAGGCCGTCGAAGGCTATAAAATGTTCGACAAGAAGGAAGACAACTGCCGAAAAATCGTGCTGCGTCCGTAAGCCTTCGGGCCGAACGGGTAAACAAACCGGTGCGCGCCGCGTCTTACATCTGCAAGCGTTGCGCGCTGACATACCCGTCAGGGTTGTCGACATAAAATAGGTTTTCAATCAGGAGAAAAAACGTGTTTGTCCACAACCTGGGCGCAAGCCCGACGAATTGATCCCATGCTCAGACCTAGCCCCCGACCGAGCCTGCGCCTGGCAATGGGCGCCATCATCGCCTGCCTCGGCACGCTGCTGCTGACGCGCGATCTGGCGCAGGCGATCGCCGCCCTGCCCGCTCCGGTCCAACTGGCGCTGACTGCCGGCATGTGGGCGGCGGCGGCCACCGCCGTAGGCACGCTGCCCGTGCTGCTGGCGCAAAACTTTTCGCAGCGCAGCTATGACGCCGCGCTCGGCCTGGGCGGCGGCATCATGCTGGCGGCCACATCGTTTTCGCTGGTGCTACCGGCCATCAGCGCCAGCAAGAACGCCGGCGCCAGTCCGGCCGGCGCCAGCCTGACCGTCGGTGGCGGCATCCTGATCGGCATGCTGCTGGTGATGCTGCTGGGCTATCTGGTGCGCTCCGAGCAGGTGCTGGGAGAAGGCGCCGGTGCCGGTGCCGGTCCCGGCAGCGCCGACACCAAGGCCCTGAAACGCGCCTGGCTGTTCGTCGGCGCGGTGGCGATCCACAACCTGCCCGAGGGACTGGCGATCGGCGTCGGCTACGGCGGCGTCGACTTTACCAAGGCCCACACCCTGGCGACCGGTATCGCGATCCAGGACATCCCGGAGGGACTGGTTGTGGCGCTTGCTTTGCGTTCGGTCGGCTACGGGCGCGTGTTTTCGGCGTTGCTGGGCGCCGTATCGGGCCTGGTGGAACCACTGGGCGCGGTCTGCGCGGCGCTACTGATGGAAGCGAGCGCCGCTTTCCTGCCATGGGGCCTGGCTTGCGCGGCCGGCGCCATGTTGTACGTGATCTGCCACGACGTTGTACCCGAGGCGCAGCGTCATGGTCATTGCAAGACTGCCTCTTGTGCGCTGGTGATCGGCTTCATCGTGATGATGGTGCTCGACACCGCACTTTCTTGAACCTTTTCCTGAACGTTTACACGGAGATCAATATGTCTACTACCGCAAATGAAAACCTGATCGACTGGCTACGCGACGCGCACGCGATGGAACAGCAGGCCGAAGCGATGCTCGAGGCGCAGGCCTCGCGGCTGGAACACTACCCGGACCTGCGCCAGCGCATCGTCGAGCACATCAAGGAAACCCAATGGCAGCGCGCCGAGCTGGAA
>DASVTJ010000631.1:0-7731 GCA_036387635.1 Duganella sp. | reverse complement strand
AACGACGCCGACGATGCCACACATGATGGTGCTCCTGGACTGGGTAATACGGATGAAAAAACGAACGCTAAAACTTTACATGCTGCGCCATGGCAGCGGGAAGGAAGGTCTTGACGATACGCGCGCCGCTTTCGGCATACGGACTGAGCAATGCGCCCTTCCAGAAATCCTGTTGTGGAAGCGATGTCATCCCACATAAGATGACGGCGGTCAACACAATTACAAGGCCACGGCCGATGCCGAACACGGCGCCGAGCGCGCGGTCGAACAGGCTCAGGCCGCCCGCGTCGAGCAAGGCGCCGAGCGCCATCGACAGCAAGCCCATCAAAATGCGCACGCCGATGAACAGTGCGATGAACGCGAGAATCAGGCGCAACACCACGCCCGGCACCACCTCCGGCAACATCACGGCAAGCACGGCGGCGTAGGCGTTGGCCACCACGAAGGCGACCACCCAACCCGCCAATGACAACACTTCCTTCACCAGCCCGCGCAGCATGCTGATGATGACCGAGGTGACCATCACAAAGATCACCAGATAATCGAACATGGTCACGTCAGGCGGCCCGCTGCGGCGTGATCACGAAGGCACGGCCCACGATCAAACGGTTTCCAGGCGGCCGCTCAAGCCCATGCCGCTCAGCTTGGCGCGCACCTTCTCGGCTTCTTCCTTGTTGGTGAACGGCCCCACGCGCACACGGGTAATCTCGCCGGACGGCGTTTTCTGCGTAAACGAGCTGATGCCCGCTTCCTTGAGCTTTTTGCGCAGGTCGTCGACTTTTCCCTGGTCGCTCAGCGCGGCCACTTGCAGCACGAACTTCTGGCCTGGTTCGGCGGCGGCGGCGGCCGGCTTGGCGGCGCTCTTGCCTTCCAGGATGGCCAGCGCGCGCGCCTCTTGCGATGCCTTGCCGCTCTCGGGCGCGGGCTTGGCGGGTTTTGCCTCGGCCAGTTTGCGTTCCGCCTCGGCCTTGGCCTCGGCCTTGGCCTTGGCTTCGGCCTTCGCCTCGGCAAGCTTGCGCTCGGCGTCACGTTTATGGTCGGCTTCGGCGCGGGCCTTGGCTTCGTTTTCGGCCCTGGCCTTGGCCAACGCTTCGGCCTTCGCTTTCGCCTCGGCCTTGGCCTCCGCCTTGGCTTCGGCTTTCAGCTCGGCTGCGGCTTCGGCCTCCTGGCGGGCGTTGTCGGCCTTGATGATCTCGGCGGCCGTCGGCGCGGCGGCGCTCGTGGCGCCACCGGCCGCAGCGGTCCTCGACGGCTTGACGTCCTCGACGATTTCTTCCTTGCTGTCGAGCGTAGCGCTGGCCGGCACGGCCTGCGACGACGCGCGGGCCTCGGCCGGCTTGTCTTTGGCGGGAATCTTGATCTCGATGTCGGACGCTAGCGGACGCGGCTCGGAGTCGAGGACCATCGGCAAGCCGACCGCGACGGCCAGCGCCAGCGCGATGGCGCCGACCAGACGGCGGCGCGCGCGTTTCTTTTCCGGCAACACCGGGTCGGCGGTCTCGCGATCCCTGCCGCGGCGCGGGGTGGTCGCGCCGTCAGCCGACGAGGCGCGCTTGGAGCGTGCACGTTCCGTCGCGGCCTGATCATCTGCGCTGGTGTAATAGCCGCTGTCCTGACCAGCGGTCTCTTGCTTGTTTTTACCGAGTTTCGAGAACAAGCCCATGCGTGATTTCAGTCCTGTGCGTTCAATGGAGTGAGGATTTTCTTGCCGCCATGACGCCGGCGACCGTGAGGAAAGATCCAAAGACCACAATTCTATCATTCTCCCCGGCCCGGCCCATCGCATTTGCATATGCCGCCGCCGGATCGTCGAAGATTTTGATGGTGCGTTCGTCCGAATTTGCCACACCCTGCGGTTGCGCGATTTGCACCTTGGCGGCCAGTTCCGAGGCGCTGGCGGCGCGCGGCGACGGCAGATCCGCCAGGCACCAGTGGTCGACATGCTCGGACATGGCGGCGATGACGCCGTCGATATCCTTGTCGTGCATCGAACCGAACACCGCATAAGTATACGGATGGAAACCCATGTTGCCGAGATTTTGGTTCAGCGCGGCGGCGGCGTGTGGATTGTGGGCCACATCGAGGATCACGGTCGGACGGCCCGGCAGCACCTGGAAGCGGCCCGGCAGCTCGACGGTGACGAGGCCGGTGCGCACTTCCTGCGCGCCGACCGGCAACTCCAGCCGCAGCGCCTCGAGCGCGGCCAGCACCGCGCTGGCGTTGAGGATCTGGTTGGCGCCGCGCAGGCTCGGGTAGGCCAGCGAATTGCGGCGCTGCGTGCGCCCGCCATAGTTCCACTGCTGCTTGTCGCCGGCATAATTGAAGTCGCGGCCTATCAGCCACAGGTCCGCGCCGATCGATTCGGCGTGGTCGATCAGCGACTGCGGCGGCACCGGGTCGGAGCAGATCGCCGTCTTGCCGGCGCGGAAAATGCCGGCCTTCTCGAAACCGATCGCCTCGCGCGTGTCGCCCAGGAAATCGGTGTGATCGATGTCGATGCTGGTGACGATGGCGACGTCGGCGTCGACGATGTTGACCGCGTCCAGGCGTCCGCCCAGGCCGACCTCCAGGATCGCCACGTCCATGCCGGCGCCCGAGATCAGCTTCATGATCGCCAGCGTGGTGAATTCGAAGTACGTCAGCGGCGTCTCGCCGCGCACCGCCTCGACCGCGTTGAACGCTTCGACCAGCACCTCGTCGCTGGCCAGCTCGCCGTTGATGCGGGCGCGCTCGTTAAAATTGAGGAAGTGCGGCTTGATATACAAGCCGACCTTGTAGCCGGCGCGCATCAGCACCGATTCGAGCATGGCGCAGGTCGAGCCCTTGCCGTTGGTGCCGGCCACCATGATGACCGGGCAGCTAAAGCTCAGCTGCAAGCGCTCCTTGACGGCCAGCACGCGGTCAAGACCCATGTTGATGACGGTTTCGGCGTGGCGCGATTCAAGCAGCGCAAGCCAGGCGGGCAAGGTGGTTGGCAAATTGGACATGATGAAGCCTCTAGAATGGATAACGGCGCGCAGCCGGATGATATCCGATTGCGCGCCGCAGCGTCGAGTGCGACTACGATAGTGAAAGCTTAGGCGATGACCTCGGCCGGCTGGTTCTGCAGCAGCGCCATCAGGCGAGCGATTTCTTCGCGCATCTTGCGGCGGTCGACGATCATGTCGACGGCGCCCTTGGTGACCAGGAACTCGGAGCGCTGGAAGCCTTCCGGCAGTTTTTCGCGCACGGTGTTTTCAATCACGCGCGGGCCGGCAAAGCCGATCAGCGCCTTCGGCTCGGCGATGACGACGTCGCCCATGAAGGCGAACGAGGCGGACACGCCGCCCATGGTCGGATCGGTCAGCACGCTGATGAACGGCAGCTTCTTCTCGGACAATTTGGTCAGCATGGCGGTGGTTTTCGCCATTTGCATCAGCGACAGCAGGCCCTCTTGCATGCGGGCGCCGCCGGTGGCGGTGATGCAAATGAACGGCACTTTCTGTTCCAGCGCCACTTGCGCGCCACGGACGAAGCGCTCGCCGACCACGGAGCCCATCGAGCCGCCCATGAATTCGAATTCGAAGCACGCCACCACGACCGGCATGCTCATGATGGCGCCGCCCATGACGATCATGGCGTCGGTCTCGCCGGTCGCTTCCATCGCTTGCTTGAGGCGGTCCGGGTATTTTTTGCTGTCCTTGAACTTCAACGTATCGACCGGCAAGGTGTCCATGCCGATTTCATAGCGGCCGCCGGCGTCGAACAGGCTGTCGAGGCGTTCGCGCGCGCGGATGCGCATGTGGTGGTCGCATTTGGGGCAAACATGCAGGTTCGATTCCAGATCGGTGCGGTACAGGACGGCTTCGCAGGACGGGCATTTGACCCACAATCCCTCCGGCATGGTCTTGCGCGCGGCAACGTCGGAACGCTGGATTCTTGGGGGCAGCAGTTTTTCCAACCAACTCATAAATTCTCCTTGCAGCTAACTCGTGGCGGAAGTGTAGCCGTTTCTTGTACGCCTGTCGAACATTGCAATACAATAATTTTTCGATTTCGTCATGACATTGATGGCGATTTAGAGGGAATCCCCTACTGCCGCAGCCTCGGTTTCATCGTCGGCAGCGGGCATATGGACCTGTCCATGCGGTTTTCGACAGGAACAGTTTTGGATACATCCATTTCATCGTTGCACATAGCTTCCTCATCGATAAAGTTTCAGCTCGGCTTTGTTTGCCTTACCGGCCGAAATCAGCCGCACGACATCGGCGCCCCGGTATTTGAGGGCGGCCAAGCCCCAGCGGGGGCTCTCGCGGATCTTGCCCGTTTAACGAGGCGGCAATTCTTCCTCGTCCCGCCTTGACAATCGACTCCGTTCACGCTCTTCCAGGGTCGGTTCGTTGATATCCAGAGTGAAGCCCGCGCCCGCGAGATATCTTAGATAGCGGTGAATCATTTCCTCGGCGGAGTAGCCATATGGCTTGCCCAGGTTCTCAAAATAATCGATGGTATGAAAATCCAGCCGGAAATTTATTTCCCTGCTAAGTCGTTCAAAATAGGGATTCGGGATAGCCTTGGAAAAATCAAATTTACGCATGATTTACCTTACGGATTTAGCTAATCATTAACAGATGCTTTTCGAGCCGAAATGATGCGCACAACGTCGCCGTACCGATAACAATGGGAAACGCGCAGTCGCCTCGCCTTTTGGCTAAAGCCCTGGAGTACGAACCTGTCCTCGGCATCGGCGTGCTCGCGGTCAAAGCTCAGGCTTGCGTTGGGATCGTCGAAAACAGTACAGGCTTCATCGAAGCTGACGCCGTGCTTGCGAAGATTCGCCTTGGCCTTGCGGATGTCCCATTCAAAGCGCACGACCGCTCCCCTTCAACATAGTCAGTACTTAACTATGTATCAAGGTGAGCGGTCGTTATTTGATGGCGGCCAAGCTGGCGATGGGCCGTCGACGGAGCAGGCATGGCGGATTACGCTGCGCTAATCCGTCCTAAGTTGTATCGCGGTTTTGCTCGCCCCGGCTTCGTTTGATGCTTCCTGATTAGGCGTCGAGGGCGCTGCGGATGCCGCTGACGAACTCTTGCACCGCCGCGACCGCGCCGTCCTTGCCGTGCTTTTCGATCTCTTGCACGATGCGGCTGCCGATGACGACCGCGTCGGCCACCTCGGCCACGGCGCGCGCGGTGGCGCCGTCGCGGATGCCGAAGCCCACGCCGATCGGCAACTGCACGTGCTTGCGGATCGCCTGCAAGCGCTCGGCCACGTCGACCACGTCGATGTTGCCGGCGCCGGTGACGCCCTTGAGCGAAACGTAATAGCTGAAGCCGCCGCCAACCTTGGCCACCTGCTGGATCCGTTCCTCGGTCGAAGTCGGCGCCAGCAGGAAGATGAGATCGAGCTCGGCCGCGCGCATCGCGGCGGCGAACTCTTCACATTCCTCCGGCGGATAATCGACGACGATGGCGCCGTCGGCGCCGACCTCCTTCGATTTGGCGATGAACGCCTCGGTGCCGATGCGCTCGATCGGATTCGCGTAGCCCATCAGCACCACCGGCGTGCTCTGGTTGGTCTTGCGGAACTCGGCCACGTAGTCGAACACCTGGCGAATACCGACGCCAAACGCCAGCGCCCGCTCGCAGGCGCGCTGGATGACCGGACCTTCGGCCATCGGATCGGAGAACGGCACGCCGAGCTCGAGGATGTCGGCGCCGCCGGCGACCAGCGCGTGCATCAGCGGCACGGTAAGTTCCGGCCCCGGATCGCCGGCGGTGATGAAGGTGACGAGCGCGGTTTTATTACTCGCCTTCAAAGCGGCGAAAGTTGGTGCGATTCTGGACATGGGTTTTCCTTGGTAGAGTTGTCGTATGGATTAGTTGAAGTTCAAACCCATCCGCTCCGCCACGGTATGCATATCCTTGTCGCCACGGCCCGACAGGTTGGCCAGAATGATTTTATCCTTCGGCAGGGTGGCCGCCAGCTTCACCGCGTACGCCAGCGCGTGCGCCGACTCGAGCGCCGGGATGATGCCTTCGATATGGCAGCAATCGTGGAAGGCCTGCAGCGCTTCGTCGTCGGTGATCGAGACGTACTCGGCGCGGCCGATATCCTTCAGGTACGCGTGCTCGGGACCGACGCCCGGATAATCCAGGCCGGCCGAGACCGAATGCGTTTCGATGATCTGCCCGTTCTCGTCCTGCAACAGGTAGGTGCGGTTGCCGTGCAACACGCCCGGATAACCCTTGGTCAGCGAGGCGGCGTGTTTGACGCCGTCGAGGCCTTCGCCGGCCGCCTCGACGCCGATCAGGCGCACCTGCTTCTGGTCAATGTACGGGTAGAAGATGCCCATCGCGTTCGAACCGCCGCCGATGCAGGCCATCACATAATCGGGCTGGCGGCCGGTCATTTCCGGCATCTGCACCAGGCATTCCTCGCCGATCACCGATTGAAAGTCGCGCACCAGCATCGGATACGGGTGCGGGCCGGCCACGGTGCCGATGATATAGAAGGTGTTCTCAATATTGGTGACCCAGTCGCGCATCGCCTCGTTGAGCGCGTCCTTGAGCGTCTTTGAGCCGGACTCGACGGGCACGACCGTCGCGCCCAGCAATTTCATGCGGTAGACGTTCTGCGCCTGGCGCTTGACGTCCTCGCTGCCCATGTAGACCACGCATTCCAGGCCGAAACGGGCGCAGATGGTGGCGGTGGCGACGCCGTGCTGGCCGGCGCCGGTCTCGGCGATGACGCGCGGCTTGCCCATGCGCTTGGCCAGCAAGGCCTGGCCGATGACGTTGTTGATTTTGTGGGCGCCGGTGTGGTTCAGGTCTTCGCGCTTGAAATAGACCTGCGCGCCACCGGCCATCTCGGACCAGCGCTTGGCATGGTAGATCGGCGACGGCCGGCCGACGAAGTGCTTGAGCTCGTAGCGGAATTCTTCGAGGAAGGCGGGGTCGTTGCTGTAGCGCTCGTAGGCTTCGCTCAGCTCTGCCAGTGCGTGGGTCAGCGTTTCGGACACGAACGCGCCGCCGTACGTGCCGAAGTGGCCTTTGGCGTTGGGCAGTTCGTAATCTTGTGCTTGGAACAGGGGCGCGGCGGCGCCGATTTCAGGTAAGGCTTTCATCGTGGGTTTCGCTTTCAGTCAGGTCATCTCCGGCCCGCACCGCCGCGACGAAGGCGGCGATCTTGCGGGCGTCCTTGATCCCCTTGGACGCTTCGACACCACTGCTGATGTCGACGGCGTAGGGGCGTACACGAACCACCGCGTCAGTCGCGTTGTGTACGCTCAAGCCACCACTTAAAACGACCCGAGGCGCGAGATCTTTTGGAATGAGAGACCAATCAAAACCCTTTCCTGCGCCCCCGTAGGCGTCCACATAAGTATCCAGCAACAAACTGGTGAACAAGGGACTGGCGGCGCGGCATGACTGTTCGTATTCTAGCAAATCGGACGGCAGCGTGTCGGGTTTGACGCGAAACACGCGCAGGAACTGACGTCCGCAGGCGGCGGCGATGGCGGCGGATTGCTCTATCGTCTCGTCGCCGTGCAGCTGGATCAGCGAAATCGGCGCCACGTCGACGATGGCGGCCACCTCCTCCGGCGTGGCGTTGACGAACAAGCCGGTGCAGGTGATGAACGGCGGCACGGCGGCGATCAGCGCGGCGGCCTGCTCGGGCGTGACGTAGCGCGGACTTTTCGGATAGAACACGAAACCGATCGCATCGGCGCCGGCGGCGACAACCGCC
>DASVTJ010000630.1:0-4701 GCA_036387635.1 Duganella sp. | reverse complement strand
CGGAAGGCACGCGCGCCGTGCTGCTGCCGCGCCTGAGCAGCCGCATCACGTGGGCGCAATACAACCTCGTGACGGACGCCTCCTTCAACGAGTTCCAGATGATACTGGCCGACCGCGCGCTGGCGGACTTCGGACCGGCGCTGCGCCAACGCGTGCTGCGACTGTTCGACGACAGCCTGGCGCAATCGGGCATGCTGGTGCTGGACCGTTTGCTGGTCGATGACGATCCGCTGTCGCGCCACTACAAGCAAGTGTTCCAGCACCAGCCTTGGTACAAGCGGGTCGGCTAAAGCCGGCTAAAAAGCCACCGACGCGCTGGGACGGTCGGCGATGCGGTCGCGCCACGCCTGCAAATGCGCCATGCCTTCCGCCGACGGCCGGAACTTCATCAGCCCGCGCGCGAACTCCAGCGCGCAGAACGCCGTGATATCGGCGATGGTGAAGCGCTGACCCGCCACGAACGGCTGGCCGGCCAGCGTGCGGTCCAGCCAGCGCGCCGTGTCGCGCATCTTCTCGCCCTGCGACGCGCCGAAGTCGGCGAACTGCGGCTGCTCCAGCATCGCCAGGCCGGGATGCGTATGCCGCACGCAGTTGGCGATGCCGAAAAACAGATGCAGCTCCACGCGCCGGTCGGTCATTTCGATAAAGGCGCGCTCGTCGAATCCCTCGCCCATCAAGTTCGGTTCCGGCGCATGGCCTTCCAGCCAGGTGCAAATGGCGCGCGTTTCGCTGAGCAGGCGGCCGTCGTCGAGTTCCAGCACCGGCACGCGGCCGAACGGGTTCTTGTCCAAAAATTCGGGACTGCGGTTCTGGCCCGCGCCAAGGTCGACCTGCACCTGCTCGATACCGGTCAGTCCCTTCTCGGCCATGAACATGGCGACCCTGCGCGGATTGGGCGTGCGGCTCGACGTGTAGAACTTCATCTCACACGCCTCCGGAGCGCGATTGGCCGGTCTCGAGCATCTTGCGCGCTTCGACGGCCATTTGCTCCAGCTCCTCGGGGCTGTTGCGCTCCACGCGCGGCGGCAGGATCACGCCACGCTTGACGGCCGGGCGCTCGGCGATGGCGTTGATCCAGCGCTGCAAGTGCGGCAGGTCGTCGACCGACACGCCGCTCCAGTTATGCGTATGCACCCAGGCCCAGTTGGCGATATCGGCGATCGAATAATCGCCGGCCAGGTATTCGTTATCGGCCAGATGGCTGTCGAGCACCCGGAACAAACGCTTGCTCTCGCCCTGATAGCGGTCGATCGCCGCTTGGATCTTCTCCGGGAAGTAGCGGTAAAACACGTTGGCCTGCCCCATCATCGGGCCGACGCCGCCCATCTGGAACATCAGCCATTGCAGCACTTTCGAGCGGCCCTTGAAATCGGCCGGCATCAACTTGCCGGTCTTCTCGGCCAGGTAGATCAGAATGGCGCCGGATTCGAACACGGCGAAGTTGTCTTCGGCGCGGTCGACGATGGCCGGGATGCGGCCGTTCGGATTGATCGCCAGGAACCAGGGCTGCTTCTGCTCATTGGCGGACAGCTCCAGCGCGTGCAGTGTGTAGGTCAGCTCCAGCTCCTCGAGCGCGATGGAGATTTTGTGGCCGTTCGGCGTGGCCGCGGTGTAAAGGTCGATCATCGTCTCTGCCTTTGGTTGTAGTTTGTACAAGGAGATGATATCCCGATTCGAAAAGCAGTGCAGATGCGGAACAAGAAAAATCGACAAAAAAAACCAGCGTCATCGTGAGATGATGCTGGTTGCAAAACGCTCGAAAGCGTGGGGATGGCCGATGTTCGCGGCGACAGCGCGGCTGAACGAAATCTGTGCCGGACTGTGAAGGGTCCGGCAGCCTGGCGCCCGGCTGAACCGCGCGCTACAGGTGTTACTTTGCCAGTGATCCGCAGGGACAGGCTTAGGACTTCATTAAGTTTGAAAGTAAGGTAGAAAGTTCGGTAGGATGGTGCCGGTGTTTCAGGCCACCGGCGAGCCTGCTGAGTCATGCTTTGTGAAATCCCACACCTGCTTGGGCGCGGCGACCAACTGGAGCATGCTGGGACCAGCGAACGCATAATAATCAAACAATATGACGGCCAAATGACCACTCCACACCCATCGCATCGCGCCACGACCAACCTGGTGAAAACCCGGCTGCGCGGCGTCGCCGTCGGCGCCGTGCTCTGTGCATTGGCCGCCTGCTCCCAACTGCCCCGGCCCGCGCGGGACGGCGCCCCGCCGCAGGCCGGCCAGCCCGCCGCCGCGCCTACCCAAGCGCCCGCGTCCAAGTCCGCCGCCGTCCCCGGCGCGGCCTCCGCGCCCGCCGTACCGGATGCCGGCCCGGTGCTGACTATCGACAGCACCAAATCGCTGATCGTCGTGACGGTGCGGCGCGGCGGCGCGCTGGCGCGGCTGGGCCACGATCACGTCGTCGCCAGCCACGACGTCACGGGGACCGTGCGGCCGGCGCAGAACCGTGCCGACTTCCAGTTCCGCCTCGACCAGATGAAGGTCGACGAACCGGACCTGCGCCGCGCCGCCGGCCTCGAAACGCAGCCGTCGGCGGACGCCATCGACGGCACGCGGACCAATATGCTGACCAAGGTGCTGGACGCCGAACGCCATCCGCTCGTCACGGTCCACGCGACGCGCGGCGCGGCCGGCCAGCCGCTGGATGTCTCGATCACGCTGCACGGCGTGACACGCGGCTACCGGATTCCGGTCGACCTGCGCGACGACAACGGCGTTATGACGGTCGCCGGCGCGCTGACGCTGAACCAGACCGATTTCGGCCTGGAGCCGTTTTCGGTGATGGGTGGCGCCATGGCGGTGCAGGACCGCATGGAGCTGCGCTTCGCGCTGGTGGCCAGATAAAAAAAGGCCCGCGACAGGCGCGGGCCGAAGATTTCAAATCGGGAGAGACTTGAAAGAGCAAGGCCAGTATGTCAACGCCGCATGACGGCATGATGACAAAAGCCGTCATGAACGAACTTTTTTTAACGCGCGACGATCAACCGCAGCCCTAGGCCGACGAAGATCGCGCCCGCCACCCGGTCCATCCACATGCCGGCGCCGGGATGGCGGTTGATCCACGCGCCGACCGTGCCTGAAAAATAGCCCAGCAACCCAAACACCAGCACACCCTGCGCCGTGAACAGCAGGCCCAGTTGCGCGGTCTGCCAACTGGCGCCGCCCCGCTCGGCCACGACGAACTGCGGCAGGAACGACAGGAAGAACAGTACCACCTTCGGATTGATCGCATTGGCGACCAGACCCTTGGCGAACAGCTTGCGCAAACTCTCGGCGGGCAAGCCGGCGCCTTCGACCCGCGCGCCGCCACGGCTGCGCAAGGCGCCGATACCGAGCCCGATCAGATAGGCGCCACCGGCCAATTTCAACGCGCCAAAGGCCAGCGGCGAGGCCTTGATCAACGCGCCTACCCCCAGGGCAGCGAGCAAGGTGTGACTGAGACAGCCAAGCGCGCATCCCAGCCCGAACGCCATGCCCTGGCGCCGGCCGCGCGACATGCCGACGCTCAGCACCATCAAATTATCCGGCCCCGGCGAAATGGTGATCAATAGCGCGGCGCCGAGAAAGCCGATGAATTGTTCAGGAGTAATTAACACGATAGTTAACCCGAGGCAAAGGCGCCATCATACCCGCGCGATATCTTGCCTGCAATATTGCCAACAAAGTTGCCTCCGGCCACGGGCAAATTTTGTCTTCCGCCCCATGATCTCGTTTAAAATGAGTAAAAAACAATTACCCCAGACCGGTGGCGTTCAGAAAACAATGAGTAAAGCAAGCAAGATGCCCCTCGCGCTCGATGTATTGGCACGCCACGCCGGCCGCAGCGCCCTCTTCTTTCTGCTGATACTGTGTTCCGTGTTCCCATCGTCGTACGCTGCGGCGGACCCCGCCCGGTCCGGCCCCATCGCCCTCGACGGAAGCACCGAGGGCATCGACCTTGGCAAAGCAGGCAGACTGTATCTGGACGAGGGCCAGGCCTATCCAACCACCGCCGCCGCGCTGCCGGCGATGGTTGCCGGCCTCGCACCCGCGGACAAGGTCGATCTGCTGGGCGGCGGCTACTGGCTGGCGGCCGAGCTGCGTAACGAGAGCAGCGAATCGGCCTGGGTGATCGACCCGAACGACACGCTGATCGACGTCGTCGAGATCCGGGTCTACGGCGAGGACGGCACCGTGCGCCAGATGCGGACCGGTTACCGCCAGCCGCACTCCTACCTGCTGCACTATGGCAAAGACATCGATCTGCAGCCCGGCAAACGCTATCAGGTACTGATCCGCTTCTCCAGCCCCTACTACGCGCGCACGCCGGTGTTCTCGGTGATTCCGCGCGCCGCGTACCAGCAGCTGGTCGCCCGCGAAAATGTGCTCATCATCGGCAGCCTCGGCGCGCTACTCGCGCTCACCGTGTTCAACTTCTTCATCTACTCGATCACGCGCGACCGCTCCTCGCTGTACTACTCGCTGTATGTGCTGTGCTACGCGATCGCCTGGGGCATGACGTTCCACATGTCGGCCGACCTGTTCGGCTGGCACAACCTGCACTGGCACTACGTGCCGTTTTTCCTGCTGCCGGTACTGAGCACGCTGTTCTACACCACCTTCCTGCGCCTGCGGGAATATGCGCCGCGCCTGTATAAACTCAGCCGCGTCAACATCGTGCTGCCGCTGCTCACGCTGCCGAGCTGCTTC
>DASVTJ010000629.1:0-2205 GCA_036387635.1 Duganella sp. | reverse complement strand
CGCGGCCGCAGATGAAAACCACCCATCCAATATCGAGCAGGAGCAATAACAATGATGATTGAAAGAGCGATGTCCCGTACCCTGCGCCTGATGTTCGCCGGCGCCCTGGCGGTCGGCATGCAGGCGCACGCGCAAATCCAGACGCGGCAAGACCAGCGGGAGGAGGACGGCGCCGCCGACGCCGGCATCCAGCGCGTGGAAGTGACCGGATCGAGCATCAAGCGGCTGGCCACGGAAACGGCGCTGCCGATCACCACCATCAAGGCCGGCGACTTCGTCAAGCAAGGCCTGACGACGGCGGCCGAAGTGCTCAACACGATGTCGATGAACCAGAGCTCGACCGGTAGCAGCCAGTCGGTCGGGGCCGGTACCGGCGGCGTCGCCAGCGCCGACCTGCGCGGCCTGGGCAGCGACAAAACCCTGGTGCTGCTCAACGGACGGCGCATCGCCAGCCATCCGATCCTCGGCTCCAGCGTCGACCTCAACATCATTCCGCTGTCGGCGCTGGACCGGGTCGAGGTGCTGCGCGACGGCGCCTCGGCCATCTACGGCACCGACGCCATCGGCGGCGTCATCAACTTCATCACCAAGCGCGCCGTGCACGGCGCCACCGTCAGCGTCGAGCGCTACCAGCCGCAGGCCAGCGGCGCCGGCGCCGAATCGCGCCTGAACCTGTCGGGCGGCTTCGGCGACCTGGACAAGGACGGCTACAACCTGTTCGGCGTGATCGACTTGCACCAGCAAACCGCGCTGGCCGCCGCCGACCGCGACTTCGCCAGCACCAGCGTGCGTCCCGACCGCGGCGTCAACAACAGCAGCGGCACCTCGCAGCCGGGCAACTTCTTTTCCGACAACGGCGTCACCGGCAACCCGTACCACGCGGGCGGCTGCGTCGGCACCGGCCTGATCTCCAGCGCCAACGGCACCTGCCGCACCGACACCACCGCCTACATCCAGGCGATCCCGAAGACGCGGCAGGAATCGTTCCTCGGCAAGGCCACCTTCAAGCTCGGCGACAACAACCTCGCCAGCGCCGAATACCTGCACAGCCGCAGCACCAACGCCAGCGCCATCGCGCCGTCGCCGCTGACCGGGCTGACGATGACCTCGGCCAGCCCGTACTATCCGGGCGGCAGCGCCGGCGTGCCGGCCGTCGCCGGCCTCGGCGGCGAAGACCTCAGCGTCAACTGGCGCACCGTGGCGGCGGGCAACCGCATGGGCTACGACACCAGCGTCTCCGACCGGCTGGTGCTCGCCTCCGAAGGCTTGGTGGCCGGCTGGGACTACAACGTCGGCCTGACCTGGTCGATCAGCAAGGCCGGCAGCGCCTTCGCCGGCGGCTACACCAACGACACGCTGATGCGGGCCGGTGTGCTCAGCGGCCTGCTCAATCCGTTCGGCGCGCAGTCGGCCGCAGGCCAAGCCTATATCGACGACGCGCAATTGCGCGGCGAATACCTGGCGGCCAAGATGACCAGCGCGGGCGTCGACGCCAAGGTCAGCCGCGAGCTGTTCCAGTTGCCGGCCGGCGCGGTCGGCTTCGCGCTGGGCACCGAGTTCCGCCATGACAAGGCCAGCTACGACGTCAACACCGAGTTGGCCTCGCAGGCGTCGAGCTCGGGATACGCCGACGCCCAGGACCAGGCCGGTCAGCGCAACATCGCCGCGCTGTACTCGGAGCTGAGCGTGCCGCTGGCCAAGGAGTTGGAACTGTCGATGGCCGCGCGCTACGACCACTATAACGACGTCGGCGGCAGTTTCAACCCGAAGATCGGCTTGCGCTGGCAGCCGACCAAACAGCTGCTGCTGCGCACCTCGTACAACACCGGCTTCCGCGCGCCGACCTTGTACGATCTGCACGGCCCGGCCACGTCCACCTTCACCAGCAACTCGTACGATGATCCGGTGCTGTGCCCCGGCGGCAGCGCGGTGGCCGGCGCCAATCCCAATCTGGCGTGCAACCAGCAGCAATACATCCGCAGCGGCGGCAACATCGATCTGAAGCCGGAGAAATCGAAGACCTTCAGCGTCGGGGCGGTGTTCGAGCCGACCAACGCCGTCAGCGTGTCGCTGGACTACTTCAACATCAAGATCAAGGACAAGATCGGCACGGTGTCGGAAACCACGATCTTCGATAACTACGACAAGTACGCCAGCTACTTCGTGTACGCGGCCGACGGCAAGACGCTGCAATACGTCAACGCG
>DASVTJ010000628.1:0-1729 GCA_036387635.1 Duganella sp. | reverse complement strand
TCAGCAGACCGGTTTTTTCGATGGTGCGCTTGAAGCGACGCATTGCGACTTCGAACGGCTCGTTTTCTTTAAGGCGGATAGTGGTCATGTAAAAATGAAACCGTTGGATTTAGAAAGAACGAAAGTCTAGCAGGTTTTGGCGGGTAGTGGAAGAGATTACGTGGGTGTGATGAAATTGACACACGCCTTAAACGCTCTGCCCGGCAACAAAACCCGAGGCCCAGGCCCACTGGAAATTGTAGCCGCCCAGCCAGCCGGTAACGTCCACCGTTTCGCCGATGAAGTACAGGCCGGGCACGTCCTTGGCCATCATCGTCTGCTGCGACAAGGCACGGGTATCGACGCCGCCCAGGGTCACCTCGGCCTTGCGGTAGCCCTCCGAGCCGGTCGGGACGATGGCCCAGCGGTTGATGGCGTTGCCGAGTTTGCGCAGCTTGGCATCGGGCAGGTCGGCCAGGCGGGCCTCGGGACTCAGGCCGGTGCTCAGCAGCAGGACTTCGGCCAGGCGGGTCGGCAGCCATTGGGCCAGCACGTTGCCGAGCTGCTTCTTTACCGTCGTTTTCGCGCCGATCAGCTCTTCGGCCACGTCCATTTCCGGCAGCAGGTTGACGACGATCGGCGTGCCCGGTTCCCAGTAACTGGAAATCTGCAGGATCGCCGGACCGGACAGGCCGCGGTGGGTGAACAGCAAGTCTTCGCGGAACAGTCCACGCCTGGCATTCTTGCCCTTGCCGGAGCCGGTCGAGACCTCGACTTCGAGCGCGATGCCGGCCAGCGGCGCGAACGGCGCCCAGCCCGGGCCGTCGAAGGTCAGCGGCACCAGGCCCGGACGCGCTTCGACCAGCGGCAGGCCGAACTGGGTGGCGATGCGGTAACCGAGGTCGGTGGCGCCGATCTTCGGGATCGACAGGCCGCCGGTGGCGATCACGACGCTCTCGGCGCCGATATCGCCATGGTCGGTGGCGATGACATAGCCGCCCCCCTCCTGCGTCACGCCATGCACGGTGCACGGCATGCGCCAGTTGACTTCGGCAGCGCTGCACTCGGCCTTCAGCATGGCGATGATCTGCTCGCTCGAGTCATTGCAGAACAGCTGGCCGCGGTGCTTCTCGTGGTAGCCGATGCGGTGCTTTTTCACCAGCGCCAGGAAGTCCTGGGCCGTGTAGCGCGACAGCGCGCTCTTGCAGAAGTGCGGGTTCTCGGACAGGAAGTTGGCCGGGCCGGCGTTGATGTTGGTGAAGTTGCAGCGTCCGCCGCCGGAGATGCGGATCTTCTCGGCCAGTTTCTCGGCATGGTCGATCAGGACCACGCGCTTGCCGCGTGCGCCGGCGATGGCCGCACACATCATTCCGGCCGCGCCCGCGCCGATAATCGCTACATCGAATTGTTTTGCCATGAGCTGCTGCCGCCTGATTCAAACCGGCCATTGTAAACCTTCAGGCGGGCGCTGCGCCAGCAGATGGGCAAATCGGCTGGCGCCGAACCACAGCGGCTCAGGCGTCGTCGAGACCGCGCACGTCGAGGTCGCGGCCATTGAGCACGGTGCCGTCGCGCCCGATCGTGACGACGTGCATGCCGGTGTCCTGCAGTCCCAGGCGCTTGAGCTGGGCGGGCGCGATGCGCAGCAGATACGATCCGGGCAGGATGCCGGTCATGACGTAATAGCCGTCGGCGGCGCTGCTCATGCTCTGCACTACCTTGCCGGTCGCATCGACCAGCTCGAGCTGCA
>DASVTJ010000627.1:0-3267 GCA_036387635.1 Duganella sp. | reverse complement strand
ACATTCCCGTTGACCCAGACCGTGGCATGGGTAGCGATGGCGTCGAACTGCAGTTCGAAGTGGCGGCCGCGTTCGGACGGATCGACGCGCAGATAGCGCCGGTACCAGCCCACGCCGCGCGGGCGGTAGCCCTGGGCCACGTTGGCTTCCTTGTCGAACGGGCCTTCCACGGCCCAGTCGTGCGGCAGACTCAGACTGCGCCAGGCGCCATCGTCGTAGATGGTGCCGGCCGCGCCCGGCGCGCTGCCGGCCTTGGCGTTGTTGTAGCTGGCGCCGTGGCCTTTAATTTCCGGGTTGACGATGTCGCCGAGGTGGAACAGCCAGCCGCGGTCGAGCGACAGGCGCTCGCGCCCCGCCTTGACGTCGGCGGCGGCGCTAGCGGACTTGGTGGCGGTGGTGGAAGTGACGGCGGCGTGCGCCGAAGCGCAAACCGCGAGCAGCATCACGGCGGAGCAAGCGCCCCGCCAGTTGAAAACTTTGGAATTCAAATTGGACTCCCGATAGGCGAAACCCGCAAAACCTGGCGATGCGGGTCATCAAAAAAAAACGGAGCAGCGCTCTCACGCGCCACTCCGTCAAATCACGATAAAACTTATACCGACATTACAGCTTGAACGTCAGGCCCAGGTTGAAGCGGCGACCGAAATCGGTGACTTCCTGCTGCAGCCTGTTGTTGCCGCTGGTGTAGACCGATTTCTGATTGGTCAAATTGTCGATACCGAAACGCAGTTGCAGGTTCGGCGTCAATTGCTTCGACAGGTTCAAGGTCAGGTACGTCTCTTCGCCGTTGACCAGCAGCTGGCCGGCGTCCCAGCCAGGATTGCGCACGAACGAGCTGTGATAGTTTGCCGACAGACGCGCTTCGTAACCGGCTTTTTCGTACCATAAGGTCACGCCGCCGTTGTGCTTCATCAAGCCTTCAACCGGGAACGGATTGGTGGTTGGCACCTGTTCGCGAATGCTGCTGTTTGTGTAAGCGTAGTTGCTGGCGACGCCAAGGCCGTCGAACGGCGCAGGCAGGAAGGTGAACGCTTGCTGGTACACCAGTTCCAGGCCACGGATGTTGCCGCCCGTGCCGTTGACCGAACGCGTGATGTTCTCGGCCTGGGTGATGGCGATGTAGCGCTGCACATTCTTGTAGAAGGCGCCAGCCGACAGCAGCGAACCCTTCGAGAAGTACCACTGGTACGCCAGGTCGATCTGGTTGGCCATCATCGGCTTCAGATCGGGATTACCGGCGGAACCGGTGACCGGACGTCCTTCAATCGTTGGCGTTGCCAGCGAGCGCGAAGCGCGCAATTCATCCAGCGGTGGACGCGACATCGCGCGCGCCACGCTGAAGCGGACCTGGTGCTCCTGCGCTTCGTCCATGTTGAAGATCAGGTTCAGGCTTGGCAGGATCTCGGTGTACGAAGTGCCGCTGCTGACGGCCGTCGGCGTACCATTATTAATCGATTGCATGCCATAGCTGTCGGTCTTGGTGTGCACCAGACGCACACCGACGTTGCCGCGATAGGTTTTGCCCATCATCTCGCCGTCGAGGTCGCCCTGCACGAAGGCCGAGCTGCTGCGCTCCTTGACCTTCCAGCCGGCCAGCATGTCTTCCAGCGTTTGTACGCGGCCGGTCGGATCGGTGGCGTTGGCGCCGAATGTCTTGCCAATGCTGCCGGTGAAGTCGCGCAGCGCGAAGTACGCCGGGAAGCCGTCGACCTTGACGGTTTCATAGGCGGAATCGGACAGCGCGGCGCCCTCCAGCGGGTTGAGCGTCCAGGTGTTCTGGCGGTAGCTCTTCTCGCGGTCGGTCGCGCGCACGCCGACCTTGATGCGATTGATGAAGCTGCTTTCAATGGCACGGGACGCCGTCACCGACGCGCCGTTGAGCACGTCCTTCACGTGGCCGTCGTCGTCGATATGCAACGTCGGCGCGGCGAAGCTGGCCGGGGTGGAAGTGTTGAGACCACCAAAGTCGTACGACTGCTGTTCGTTGCCGGTGAAGCTGAAGGTGGTCTTGGCATAGTCTGTGTCTTTGGTGATCTGGCGAAGATCGGCCCACTGGCTGGCGCGGATCGCGTGCGAGGTCGACAGATCGGTTTCGATCTTCCAGTCGCCGGCGTTGAACTTGCCGTTCACGCCGCTGGCGGCCACGCTGCTGTCCTGGGTCCAGCGCGCGTGGTTGTTGGTGACCTGGGTCCAGTCCGAAGTACCGCCGGCAACGTAGTTGCCGATCAGATTGACGTCGGTGTAGTTGCCGATATTATTCAGACCGCTAGACCAATGCTGCAACTGGTCCTCGTCGATCGCCGCTTTCGAGTAATAGCTGTCGGCGGTGATCAGGACGTTGTTGTTCGGCTTCCACTCGACCTTGGCCAGCACACTGCTGCGTTCGTTTTTGCCACGACGGGTATCGTCCTGGAAACCCCATGGTGTGCGCTTGTCGGCAGTCGATTCGTCGAAGCCGTAATGCTTGACGTTTTTCTGCACCGAAGGCTGGTCCTGGTAGCTGGCGGCGATCGCCACGCCAACGGTCTTGTTGAGGAACTGGTCGATGTAGACGCCGCCCAGACGTGGCGCGGTCTTGTCGGCGCCAGGGATGTCCTTGGCGATCGGGTAGTAGAGCGCGTCGGCGCGCAGCGATACCTGGCGGCCGTTGTACTTCAGCGGCGAGACCGTTTGCAGATCGATCGAAGTGGCGATACCGCCTTCTACGATTTCAGCATTTTGGGTTTTGTAGACGGTGGCGCCGCTCAGCGACTCCGACGGGAACTGCTCGAAACGCACGGCGCGGTTAGGCTCCGACGAGGCCAGTTCACGGCCGTTCAGGGTGGCGCCGATAAAGCGTGGACCCATGCCGCGGGCGACGATCTGCGAAGCGTTGCCACGATCGAGACCCGACGACATGCCCGGCAGGCGCGCCAGCGATTCGGCGATGGTGGTATCCGGCAGCTTGCCGATGTCTTCCGACGAGATGACTTCGACCATGCTGTTGCTGGCTTCCTTGGCCGCCAGCGCGTTGCGCACCGAGGCGCGGATACCGGTCACTTTCACTTGCTGGACGTCGTCGCTGGCGGCCGCTGGTGCCGGCGCCGGCGCCGGTGCCGCTGGCGTTGGTGCCGCTGCCGCTGGCGTTGCTGGTATCGCCGCTGGCGCCGCTTCTTGCGCAAAGGCCTGCTGGGCCATCAACGGGGTGGTGAAGAGCGTGGCGATGAGCCAGCTGATTTTCTTGTGCTTCATGTGCATCTCCAGTGTTTGTATTAGTTCCGTCTCTGA
>DASVTJ010000626.1:0-3183 GCA_036387635.1 Duganella sp. | reverse complement strand
GTGCTCGAATGGCTGACCGAGAACGAACTGGTGCACCGCATCGCCGGCGCCGACCAGGTCTGGCGCTTCAGCGCCGGCGCCGGCCACCATTCGCACGAACACGCGCACTTCCAGTGCACCAAGTGCGAGGAAGTCACCTGCTTCACCGATGTCGCGCTGCCGCGAAAAATCAAGCTGCCGGATGGCTTCCAAAGCCAGGAAATCGACTTCCTGATCAAGGGCACCTGCCCGCACTGCGCACCGAAAAAATAGACGGATCAAAGTAGACGAATCGCCCACTAGTTAATGCAACATAGTTGCGTTAACTTGCGTTCGGATTTATCATGCAACTCATTTGCATTAATGAGTGCATCGATAATCCTGCGCCTCCGCGCCTTCTTCAGCGAGCTGTCCATGTCTTCCCCGTCACCATCTTCCTCCCCGCCCGATTACCGTCTGCCCGTCACAGTCCTTTCCGGCTTCCTCGGCGCCGGCAAAACCACGCTGCTCAATCACGTGCTGGCCAACCGCGAAGGCTTGCGCGTCGCCGTGATCGTCAACGACATGAGCGAGGTCAATATCGACGCGTCCCTGCTGCGCAAGGGCGCCGAGAACGCGGGCGCGGCGCTCTCCCGTACCGAGGAGAAGATGGTCGAGATGAGCAACGGCTGCATCTGCTGCACGTTGCGCGAGGACCTGCTGCTCGAAGTGCGCAAACTGGCCGCCGAAAACCGCTTCGACTATCTGCTGATCGAGTCGACCGGCGTCGGCGAACCGATGCCGGTGGCGGCCACCTTCGACTTCGAGGATGAAGACGGCCACTCGCTGAACCACATCGCCCGCATCGACACGATGGTCACGGTGGTCGACGCGCTCAATCTGCTGAACGACTACAACAGCACCGATTTCCTGGCCCAGCGCGGCGAGACCGCCGGCGAAGACGACGACCGCACGCTGGCCGCGCTGCTGACCGAGCAAATCGAATTCGCCGACGTCATCGTCGTCAGCAAGGCCGACCTGGTCACGCCCGCGCATCTGGCGGAGGTGCGCGCCGTGATCAAGGCCTTGAACCCGACAGCCACCATCAGCTACGCCGAAAAAGGCAACGTGCCGCTGCATACGATACTCGGCACCGGAAAATTCGATCTGGAAAAGGCCGGCGAGATGGCCGGCTGGGCGCGCGAGCTGGCCGGCATCCACCTGCCGGAGACCGAGGAATACGGCATCGACAGTTTTGTGCTGCGCAACCGCAAACCGCTGCACCCGTTCCGCTTCAACCGCTTCCTCGACGAGGCTTTGCCGGGCCTGATCCGGGCCAAAGGCTACATCTGGCTGGCGAGCCGGCCCGATTGGGCGGTCGCCTATTCGCGCGCCGGCAAAATCGCGTCGCTCGAACCGGTCGGACAGTGGTGGGCCGCAAGCGACAAGGCCGACTGGCCATCGCCGGGCGATCCCGAGCGCCAGGAGATCGACGCGATCTGGGAGGAGCCGTATGGCGATCGACTCAACGAGCTGGTATTCATCGGCCGCGGCATGGACCGCGCCGATATCGAAACCGCGTTCAACGCCTGCGTGTTGACCGACGCGGAATTCGCCGCCGGCATGGCCGCTTGGAGCGACTACAGCGATCCCTTCCCGGACTGGAGTCCGGAAGACGAGGAAGAACCCGAACACGCGTGATTCCTCCACAAACGACGTGAATCGGGGAAGTGGCTTGAGCGGCCGGCTGCTCCGTGTCGACGAGCGGCGGCCGCGCCGCGTTATACTTGCGCGTTTGCTGCCTACGACAAGAGAACATGAAGGTTACACACCCGCCGCACCCCGGCATCACCAAGTTGGCCGGCTATCCGGCGCTGTTTTTGACGGCGCTGGCGGCGCTGCTGGCGCTGGGGGGCTGCGCGCGGCTGCCGGCGACCCGGACCGTCCCCGATACCGTGTCGGCGATGCGGCTGATCGGCGAGCAGCGCTTGCCATGGCGCGTGCAGTTCCACGGCACGATGGTGGGCGGCTTGTCCGGCATCGACTACGACGCCAGCCGTGGCGACTGGGTCATAGTCTCGGACGACCGCTCCGAACACAATCCGGCCCGCTACTACCGCGCGCGGCTCGATTACGACGACAAGGCGTTCAAATCGGTGGAGCTGACCGGCGTGGTCACGCTGCTGCAACCGGACGGCCACGCCTACCCGTCGAAGGAAAACTTCAAACGGCATGGTGGCGTGGTACCCGATTTCGAATCGGCCCGGGTCGATCCGCGCGACGGCACCATCTGGTACACCAGCGAGGGCGACGTCGGCGCCGGCTTGCCGCCGTTCGTGCGCCATGCCAGCGCCGATGGCGCCTTCCTGTCGGAGATGCCTTTGCCGGCGATGTTCGACGTTGCGGCCGACGGCAGCGCCGGCCCGCGCAACAACCAGAGTTTCGAAGGACTGAGCTTCGCACCGGATGGCAAGTCGTTGTGGGTGTCGATGGAAGGACCGATGCTACAGGATGGCGCGCTGCCGGACCCGCGCACCGGCGCCGTCAACCGCATCACGCACTTCGGCCGCGACGGCAAGGTGCTCGGACAGTTCGCCTATCCGCTGGACGCGATTCCCGCTTCGCCCGGCAAGGGCAAGTTCGCCGACAACGGCATCTCCGAAATCCTGGCGCTCAGCGACGACCGCGTGCTGGTGATGGAGCGCGCCGGCGTGCAGGCAGACGACGGCACGTATCAGAATTTCGTGCGCATCTACGAAATCGCGACCGCTGGCGCCAGCGATATCCAGCACCTGGCAAGCTTGAACGGCGCTTCGTATACGATGCTGAAGAAGCGCTTGGTGCTGGACGCGAATCAGCTGGGTATACCGAGGGTGGACAACCTGGAAGGCATGGCGCTGGGTCCGGCGCTGCCCAACGGCCACGCCAGCCTGGGGCTGGTCTCCGACGATAACTTCGGCAAGGACCAGGTTACCCAGCTGTTGCTGTTCGAACTGATCCCATAGCGTTCATCTGCGCGGCAACGGGATGCACAGGCGCCGAGCGGGAGTCGACCCCGGCCTCGGCCGGCTGTGCCGACGGGATGTCCTGGATCGACGGCGGCGACAGGCAATTGTCGCACTTGCAGCAGCGCTCGAAGCCCGGCGACTGGTCGCCGAAGTAGTCGAGCAGCAGCTTCCAGCGGCAGTAGCCGCTTTGCGCGTAGCCCACCATCTGCTCCAACCC
>DASVTJ010000625.1:0-3719 GCA_036387635.1 Duganella sp. | reverse complement strand
CGTAGTCTAATCCTGGAGAAAAACTATGCAAATTATTCTGTTAGATAAAGTCGTCAACCTGGGCAACCTGGGTGAAGTCGTTAAAGTCAAAGACGGTTACGCACGTAACTTCCTGATTCCGCAAAAAATGGCCCGTCGCGCTACCGCGTCGGCTGTTGCTGAATTCGAAGTCAAGCGCGCCGAGCTGGAAAAAGCAGCTGCCGCCAAGCTGGCCGCGTCGCAAGCCCAAGGCGAGAAATTGAACGGCATGACCGTGAACGTTTCGCAAAAAGCTGGTGTTGACGGCCGCCTGTTCGGTTCGGTCACCAACTTCGACATCGCTGAAGCGCTGACCAAAGCTGGTTTCGCTGTAGAAAAAGCTGCCGTGCGCATGCCTAACGGTCCGTTGAAGACCGTTGGCGAGCACCCGGTCAGCGTTGCTCTGCACACCGACGTGGTGGTCGAAGTGACCGTCGCCGTCGTCGGCGAAGCCGCCTAAGACTTGGTTGGATGCTGGCGGGCAGCGATGCCTGCAAGCATTTGCAACGAATGCAACACCATCAAAAAAGCCGGGCTCGCCCGGCTTTTTTATCGCCAATTTTTTCGCAGCATCGCCTTGGCGGCTGTCCTAAGCAGGTATAATTCGCGCCATGAACGCCCCCTCCGATCCGCAATTAGATTCGCTCCGCGTCCCGCCGCATTCCATCGAAGCAGAACAGTCCGTCATTGGCGGCTTGCTGCGCGATAACCAATCGTTCGACCGTATCGCGGACATGATGCATTCGGAAGACTTCTACCGTTATGATCACCGCATCATCTTCGAACAAATCGTCAAGATGATCAACGGCTCGAAACCGGCCGACGTCATCACCGTGTTCGAAACGCTGACCCAGATGGGCAAGGCCGAGGACGTCGGCGGCCTGGCCTACCTGAACGCGATGGCGCAGAACACGCCGTCGGCGGCGAATATCCGCCGCTACGCCGAGATCGTGCGCGACCGCTCGATCCTGCGCCAGCTCATCACCGTGGCCGACGAGATTTCCGGTCAGGCGTTCAGCCCGCAGGGCAAGGAAGTCAAGCAGATGCTCGACGAGGCCGAGTCGAAGATTTTCGCCATCGCCGAGCAGGGCGCCCGCGGTTCCGCCGGCTGGGCGCCGATCCAGCCGCTGCTGACCCAGGTGGTCGAGCGTATCGACGAGCTCTATAGCCGCGAGAACCAGTCCGAGATCACCGGCGTGCCGACCGGCTTCATCGATCTCGACCGCATGACGTCGGGCCTGCAGCCGGGCGACCTGGTCATCGTCGCCGGCCGCCCGTCGATGGGCAAGACCGCTTTTTCGGTCAACATCGGCGAAAACGTCGCCATCGAAGCCGGTCTGCCGGTGGCGATCTTTTCGATGGAGATGGGCGGCGCCCAGCTGGCGATGCGTATGCTCGGCTCGGTCGGCCAGCTCGACCAGCACCGCCTGCGCACCGGCCGCCTCAACGACGAGGACTGGCCGCGCCTGACGCACGCGATCCAGAAGATGAACGACGCCCAGTTGTTCATCGACGAGACGCCGGCGCTGAACCCGATCGAGATGCGCGCCCGCGCGCGGCGCCTGTCGCGCCAGTGCGGCAAGCTCGGCCTGATCATCGTCGACTACTTGCAGCTGATGACCGGCTCCACCCAGGGCGACAACCGCGCCGCCGAGATCTCGGAGATTTCGCGTTCGCTCAAGGGCCTGGCCAAGGAATTGCAGTGTCCGGTGATCGCGCTGTCGCAGCTGAACCGCTCGCTTGAGCAACGCCCCAACAAACGTCCCGTCATGTCCGACTTGCGCGAATCGGGCGCGATCGAGCAGGACGCCGACGTCATCATCTTCCTGTATCGCGACGAGGTCTACAACCCCGACTCGCCCGACAAGGGAACGGCGGAAATCATCATCGGCAAGCAGCGTAACGGTCCGATCGGCGCGGTGCGTTTGACCTGGATCGGCCAGTACACCAAGTTTGGCAACTACGTCGGCAACCTGGCGCTGTACCAAGGCGATTAAGCGCGTAGAGCGCCACCACCACCGAATCTCTACGCCGCCGCGGCCACCGCGCGCGGCGTTCTGTCGCAGTAACCATCTGTAATCACGAAATCGAACGGAGAAAGACATGTTTGGACGCTTGATGCCCACCGAGGGCAAATTTTTTGACCTGTTTAATCAACACGCCGACCTGTGCGTCAAAGGTGCAAAAGAGATGCTGGGATTGATGTCCAACTTCGACGACCTGGAAAACCGCGTCCACGCCATCGAAAGCATCGAGAAGCAGGCCGACAAGATCACCTACGCCACCGTCGACCTGTTGCACAAGACCTTCATCACCCCGATCGACCGCGACGACATCCACAAGCTCATCACGCGCCAGGACGACATCCTCGACCTGCTCGAAGACGCGGCCCAGACCGTCTCGCTGTACGACCTGCATTCGGTCACGCCGGAAGCCAAGCGCCTGGCTGAGCTGGTGCTGGCCTGCACCGAGAAGGTCAAGGAAGCGGTCGGCCTGCTGCACAACATGGACAACTCGCGCCAGATCGTTGCCATTTGCGAAGAGATCGACCGCCTGGAATCGGACGCCGACCATGTGATGCGCGCCGCCATGTCCAAGCTGTTCCGCGACGAACCGGACGTGCGCAACCTGATCAAGATGAAGGCGATCTACGAAATTTTGGAAACCGTCACCGACCGTTGCGAGGATGTGGCCAACATCATCGAAGGCATCATCGTCGAAAACGCATAATTAGAAAAAGATCAGTCCATGAACACCATAACAATGAGCATCTATGTGCTGGGCATCCTCATCGCCCTGGCCTTGGTGTTTGATTTCATGAACGGCTTCCACGACGCCGCCAACGCGATCGCCACGGTCGTCTCGACCGGGGTGCTGAAGCCGCAAACGGCGGTGGCGATGGCCGCCTTCTTCAACTTCGTCGCCATCTTCGTGTTTCACCAGCTGACCGTGGCCGCCACCGTCGGCAAGGGCACCATCGATCCGGGGGTGGTGGACCAGTACGTCATTTTCGGCGCCCTGATCGGCGCCATCGTCTGGAACGTCGTGACCTGGTACTACGGCATTCCGTCGTCGTCGTCGCACGCGCTGATCGGCGGCCTGGTCGGCGCCGCCGTCGCCAAGAGCGGCACCGGCGCGCTGATTTCGGCCGGCCTGATCAAGACCGTGGTCTTCATCGTGCTTTCGCCGCTGTTGGGCTTCATCTTCGGCTCGCTGATGATGTTGCTGGTGTCGTGGGTGTTCGTGCGCTCGACGCCGCGCCGGGTCGATAAATGGTTCCGCCGCCTGCAACTGATCTCGGCCGCCTCGTACAGCCTCGGCCACGGCGGCAACGACGCCCAAAAGACCATCGGCATCATCTGGATGCTGCTGATCGCCGCCGGCTACTCGCAGGCGGGCGACGCCGAGCCGCCGCTGTGGGTCATCATCTCGTGCTACACGGCGATCTCGTTCGGCACCTTGTTCGGCGGTTGGCGCATCGTCAAGACGATGGGCCAGAAGATCACCAAGCTCAAACCGGTGGGCGGCTTCTGCGCCGAGACCGGCGGCGCGATCACGTTGTTTACGGCCACCGCGCTTGGCGTGCCGGTCTCGACCACGCACACCATCACCGGCGCCATCGTCGGCGTCGGCTCGGCGCAAAAGATGTCGGCGGTACGCTGGGGCGTGGCCGGCAACATCGTCTGGGCCTGGATCTTCAC
>DASVTJ010000624.1:0-2060 GCA_036387635.1 Duganella sp. | reverse complement strand
GGCATGCGCACGTCGAGCAGCACGCAGTCGCCGTCGGCGTCGAATTCGCCCGCCTCCGTGTGCTGCAAAAACTGCAGCGCACCCTCGTAGGCGCGCGACGCAATCCCGCGCGAGGTGGCCAGCCAGGTCAGCGAGTCGCGTACGACCGCTTCGTCATCGACGATGTGCAGCATTTATTCTGTCTCCTGTTCCGTTTGCGCCGTCTCCGCCGTCACCGCCGGCAGCACGAACGTAAATATGGTTCCGCCCAGCGGATTGGCGCTGTAGTTGAGCGAGCCGCCGTGGAATTCTATCGCAGTCCGGCAGATGTTCAGTCCCATGCCCATGCCCTCGGCCTTGGTCGAGAAGAACGGCGAGAACAAACGCTGCGCCACCTCGTCCGGAATGCCGTGGCCCTGGTCGATCACCGCCACGCTCACCTGCGCGCTGGCCGCATCATACTCCGCCACCACGTTGAGCAGGCGCCGCTGCGGCGCCACGTGCTGCATCGCCTCGATGGCGTTGCGCGTGAGGTTCAGCAGCACCTGCTCGATCATCACGCGGTCGGCGCGCACCGCCGGCAAGTCCGCCGGAATGTCGGTCTGGTACGACACGTAGCTTTGCCGCGCCTGCAGTTCGATCAGCGCCTGGATGCCGTCGAGCAGCGAGCCGATGCCGACGGCCTGGCGCAGCGGCTCGCGCTTCTTGACGAATTCGTGCACGCTGCGGATGATCTGGCCGGCCCGCTGCGCCTGCGCGCTGGCCTGTTCGAGGGCCGGTTTCAACAGCCCGCCATCCACCGCTTGGCCCTTGTCGAGCGCCCGGCCCAGCACATTGAGCGCGCCGGTGGTGTAGCTGGAAATGGCCGCCAGCGGCTGGTTCAGTTCATGGGCCAGCATCGAGGCGATCTCGCCCATCGTCGCCAGGCGCGCGCTGGCCTGCAGCTTTTCCTCCTGCTGGCGGTTGAGCTCCTCGATGCGCTTGCGGTCCGAAATGTCGAGGATCGATCCCATCCAGCCGGTCTGGCGGCCGTCGTTGTCGACCAGCGGCGCCTCGAACACCAGCACCGGCACGCGCTCGCCGTCGGGGCGCTGGAAGAACGTTTCGAACTGCGGCGTGACCTTGCCCGCCAGGACCGACGCAAAGCGCGACTGGTATTCCTCCATCGCTTCCGGCGCCCAGTACGGCATCGGCGGCAGGCGGCCGACGATGTCGTCGGCCGGGTAGCCGACGATCTGGCAGAACGCCGGATTGACATAGGTGATGCGGCCCTCGAGGTCGCGCGCGCGCAGGCCGGTCACCAAGGAATTCTCCATCGCGGTGCGAAACGACATCTGCTGGCGCAGCGCGCCTTCGGCGGCAAGGCGGCGCGAGATGTGGCCCCACAGCGCCACCAGGCTCCACAACAGGCCGAGCGAGAGCACGATGACCGAGCCGACCAGCAAATTGGGCAGCAGCTTGGGCGCGCTCTTGACGCTGTCGGTCACCAGCCGCACCGACGCGCCGGGCAAGTCGAGCGCGCGCTTGTGCGTGTAGACGCCGTGGCCGGGACCGGCCGCCGCGCGCCGCGCCAGCACCTTGTCGTCGCGGTCGACCAGCGTCACCTGGTTGTCCTGCGCGAACCACCACGGCACCATCTCCTCGAGCAGGGCGCTGGTTTTATAGGTGGCGACCAGGTCGCCGATGTGGTCGGCGCCGCTAAACAACGGCACGTGATAGTCCATCAGCATCTCGGACGGCGCGGCGGCCGGGTTGGCCGCCTGCACCTCGGGCTGCGTGTACATCGGGTTGCGCGTCTGGCGGGCCAGCTCCATGGTCGCCGTCGAGGCCGGCGTCAGCACCACCGGCGTCGCTTGCGGGTCGCTGCTGGCGATCAGGCGCCCGTCGCGCCCCAGCCAGACCACCCGCAGCAGCTCCTTGCCGTTTTTAAGTATCCGCGTCAGGCGCTCGTGCGCCTGCGCCGGCGACAGGCGCCCGATGCTGATCTCCTGCGCCAGCGCGCGCAGGCTTTCCTCGTCGCGGCCGAGCTGGAAACGGATCGTTTGCTCGACCCACAAGGTGTCGGCGATCAGCTGTTCCTG
>DASVTJ010000623.1:0-10247 GCA_036387635.1 Duganella sp. | reverse complement strand
GACCGACCGCTCCCGGCGAGCCGGTGTCGTACTCGAAGGTGCTGGGCACGCCGCTGCTGTAAGCGATGCGCGTGATGCGGCCCAGCGCGTCGCGCTCGAAGGTGGTCAGCTGTCCGCGCGCATCTTTTGTGGACGTGTGATTGCCCGCCGCGTCGAAGGTTCTTGTCGCGCCCCCCGTATCCGGACTGACCAACGCGGTTTGCTGGCCCAAGCCGTCGATGGTGTAGCGGGTCGGCAAACTTCGCGGGTCTTTGACGCCCGTCAGCTGGTCTCTTGCATCATAGCTATAGGCGATGGACGGTTGCCGCGCCGCCGTGACCGGCGAAGGCGGTTGTCGCTCGACAAGGCGGTTCAAGCTGTCGTAGCGCTGCACCGTGACGCGCCCTAGCGGATCGATAATGCGGGTGAGGTTGCCGTTGGCATCATATTCATAGCGGATGGTGGCGGGTCGTGGCGTTTGGGCCAGGGCGCTCGCACAGTGCGTGGCGAGGCCCCAGATCAGCATTGACAGAAGGATGATCCACGGCGATGGCGGATGACACCGCAGCAGGAGCAGTCTGGCGAGCGCGGCGCGGAGAAAGTGTCTCATCACTGGACTCCTTCGGTGACGGCCTGCAGCCGATTCAAGGCGTCGTAAATCCGCACGATTTGGCGCGTCAATTTTCCGGTGGCGTCGTGGATCTCTTCGCGCACGCGGTTGCCCATCGGGTCGAGCGCGTATTGCACGGTATTGCCGGCCGTGTCCGTGATGCCGGTCAGGCGGTGCGCGTCGTCGTATCGATAAGTAATCCGGGACGAATCGGGCAAGTCGACCCCGGTGAGTTGCCCGACCAGATCGTAGTGGTAACTGGTGGCTTGCTCGCCGGTACCCGTCGCGCTGACCACGCGACGCGTCAGGTGCCGTCGGGCGTCGTAGGTCAGCTCGATCAACTGGCCGTTGGGCTCTTTGATCCGAGTTGCCAGGCCGGAAAATGTATAGGCCAGGAATTCCCGAACTTGTCCGGTGGGACCGGTGACTTTCGACAGGTCGCCCATCGTATGACTGGACGTCGTATCGGTGTAGTAATCAAAGTGCGTGGTGTCGCCATGGCTCCCGGCCCGACCCCACACTGTGCTCGACAATATTTGGCCGTGACGATTGTAGGTGTGGGTGGTGATTCTCGGCGCGCCGGCCCTGACCGCATTAAACCCTGCGGCGCCATGCGCATCGGTGGTGGCGGTCTCGATTTTCTTGCATACCACCGCGATCGGTTTGCCATCTGGTAGCGTTCCGCCATCACCGCACGAGGCGACGTCGCCGTCGATGTCGGGTTGGCCGTTGTAGACGTATTGCGTCACTTTGAGCGGCTCGGCGACCATCGTCTCGATCGACCAGTCCGGATGCCATCGACGCGACGTCTTGCGTTGTCCGACTCCCGGCACGCTGGCCGCCGCCGGACACGACGATGCGACTGGTACCCCATCGACACGGCTGATTTCCAGATCGCGCGCGGTGTCGTAGGCGAAGCAGGTTTTGATGTTGTTGAAGTCCGATCGACTTTGCAGCATTCCTTTGGCCGTGTAGGCATAGGCGCTGGCGGCAGGTCCGCAGCCAGACCCGCCGGGCTGGCTGAACGATGTGATGCGCAGCTGGTTGGCGATCGGCGCCGTCGTGATCGACCGGGTGCTGCCCAGCGGATCGGTGACGAGGCGACTGGTATCGGCGGGATAAGAATACTCGTAGCGCTGGGCGCCACCGGCATGTTCCGAACGGCTCACGCGCCCCTCGGCATCGTAGCTGTATGTGGCGAACCGGATGTTGTTTTCGTCGGTGACACCGGTCAGGTGGAACCAGTCCGGCCATCCTTGCCCGTAGTGGTATTGTTTGACGCCTAGCGCCGCGCCGTCCGCGTTATTGACCTGCACGCCGACGATACGCTGCATGCCGCGCACGACGACGCCGTCTTCGCCAAGCAGTTGCTCGTATCGGTAATGGACCGACGATTCCGGCGACGATAGGGAGGCAATGGCGTAGTCGTCGTGCCATGCCACGTCGAGCGTGCGCCCGAACGAATCGCTGATGGTTTGCAGTTTTTCATTGTCGCCATAAGAATACCGGGTGCCGTTGCCGTCCTTCCGGGTGACGCTCATCAGCACATATCTGGATTTTATTTTCTTAAAATGCTCCATCTCGCCTGAGGCGTTTTTGTAGATCCACTCGTCGTAGTTTGGCGTCAGCGGGTAAAGCTGGCCCTCCGATGCACTGTCCGCGCTGTAGGCTGTCCCGGTGCGATCAAAATGAATTGCGCTGCCTTCGCCGTTGATGATCGAAATTCGCTTTGGGGCGGAGTCGCCCACAGACTCCATAGCCAAAAATTGCCGCTCGAATGTGAACGACCATAGCGTCCCGGCTGTGGGCGCGTCGACGGTATCACGCGCGTTACGATAGACGCGACCAATCTCAAGCGTGCCCCATTGATTGCCACCGATATCGCTTTCCTGCTGGACCTTGGTGCCGTTGGTGATAATCACTGGATTGCCGATGGTGAATCCTGGGTTGCTAGCCGAACATTCCAGCGGGGCCTCGGGCGGTGCCGGCCGCACCGGCGGTATCGTCCGGTCCGCGTTTTTGATCCGTTTCACGCAGACGCCGGGAAAGCGCGGCCGATAACCGGTCTCGCAATGTAAGTGCGTTGGCCAGCCTATCGGAGGATGCTTGTCGTTCACGGCTTTATGCCAGCAAATGTAAGCGGTTCCATTGGCGTTCGGCGCAGGGGCGACGTTGATCAGCCCTCCGCGCCAAATCGGCAAAACGAGGGAGCTGCAAGCGCCCATCGGCGTGGCCGCAAACTGAACTTTATAGGTGGAACCGGGCCGACCGAGATAGTACCAGCCCTTGGTTCCCTCAGTGGCGTTTGATGTTCCGCCCAGAACGATCGTTACAAAAACAGTCGTGAAGATTGAAGAAATTGAGGTGGGCCACTTGAGGTGACGAACAGCTTCTTTAAAAACGGGTTTGATTTTGCTAGCCATGTTGATCCTTCCAATCCGTCGATCGGCCAGCCGTTCATTGCAGCGGCTGGAGTTGCGCGTCGGGACTAAAGGGAGCACCATTCCTCCACAAGACGCCAGCAGGAGTCTAGATTTTTTGGCAAGAATAATTTTTGATAAAAAACCAACAACGATGAGTTATAAATTGTTGACTGATAAATATCAACAGGTGATAAAAATCAATAATTTGGCGGGGTGCAGCGGGCGCGCGGATGCCGAGCGCACGGCAATGCCAGGCCTAAATGAAGCTCGAACAGGGGAAACGTGCGGGGATTCGATCTACAGCGGGATGCCCATCAGCTTGTGCACCAGCTCCGACGACGTCGACGCCGAGAATTTGCGCATCAACTTGGCGCGGTGCATCTCCACCGTGCGCGGGCTGAGGTCGATCTGGCGGGCGATGGTTTTGCTGGTTTTGCCTTCCACCAGCAGGGCCGCGATTTCGCGCTCGCGTGGTGTAAGCTGCGCGGTGACGGGACGTTTTTCGCTGACATCCTCGAACGTCCAGATGCCGGGGCCGAGCGGCTCTTGCGCGTTCATCGAGTGGCCGGTGACGTGGCACCAGAACAGCTCGCCATCAGCGCGGCGCATGATGCGCTCGTCGGAATATCGCCCTTTGGCGTTCATGATCGGAATGATGCGGTCGCCGGTGCGCAGGAATTCGTCCATCGTCGGGTACAGCGCCAGGAACGACATCCCTTCGAGGTGGGCGCGGCTGTAGCCGAACATCGCGGCCAGCGCGTCATTGCAGCGCTGGATGGTGCGATTTGCCGAGATGCACATGCCGACCGGCGCGTGCAGGAAAATGCTTTCGTAATCGATGGCGGCGGGAGCGTTCATTGTTCAATTGGCAGGTAGTTCTACGGTATTGTGCTTTCGATGTGCGTATTCTATGCTGACACGCCTCATCTCTAGCGCAGTTAACAATGTTATCAACTGATTTAGCAGCGCATTTCGCACATGCGCGCTAAAGACCAGACTTCAAGTTAAGGGACACCATGAATAAAATTTATCCCGATGCCGCCGCAGCTTTGGCCGGTGTCGTTCAAAACGGTCAGACCATCGCCGTGGGCGGCTTCGGCCTGTGCGGCATACCTGAAGCGCTGATCGGCGCGCTGCGCGATTCGGGCGTGACCGGCTTGACCGCCATCTCCAACAACGCCGGCGTCGACGGCTTCGGCCTCGGGCAATTGCTCGAGACCCGTCAAATCAAGAAGATGATCGCATCCTATGTCGGTGAAAACAAGGAGTTCGCGCGCCAGTACCTGGCCGGCGAGCTGGAGCTGGAATTCACGCCGCAAGGCACGCTGGCGGAAAAACTGCGCGCCGGCGGCGCCGGCATTCCCGCCTTCTTCACCAAGACCGGCGTCGGCACCATCGTTGCCGACGGCAAGGAAATCCGTGAATTCGACGGCGAACAATATGTGATGGAACGCAGCCTGGTGGCCGACGTGGCGCTGGTCAAGGCGTGGAAGGCCGACAAGGCCGGCAACCTGGTGTTCCGCAAGACGGCGCGCAATTTCAACCCGAACGCGGCGATGGCCGGCAAGATCACCATCGTCGAAGTCGAACAGCTGGTCGAGATCGGCGAGATCGATCCGGACGCCGTGCATCTGCCAAGTATTTTCGTGCACCGCATCGTCGTCAACGCGAATCCGGAAAAACGCATCGAGCAGCGCACCGTGCGCGCTAATTAAGAATAACGGAGATAACTATCATGGCATGGACTCGTGACGAAATGGCCGCGCGCGCGGCAAAGGAATTGCAGGACGGTTTTTACGTCAACCTGGGGATCGGACTGCCGACCCTGGTGGCCAACTACGTACCACCTGGCATCGAAGTGTATTTGCAATCGGAGAACGGCCTGCTGGGCATCGGCCCGTTCCCCACCGAGGATGAGATCGATGCCGACTTGATCAACGCCGGCAAGCAGACCGTCACGGCGCTGCCGGGGGCCGCCTACTTCAGCTCGGCCGATTCGTTCGGCATGATCCGTGGCGGCAAGATCAACCTGGCGATCCTGGGCGCGATGCAGGTGTCGGAACAAGGCGATCTGGCCAACTGGATGATTCCAGGCAAAATGGTCAAGGGCATGGGCGGGGCGATGGATCTGGTGGCCGGCGTCAAGCGCGTCGTGGTGTTGATGGAGCACGTCGCCACCGCCAAGGATGGCACCACCTCGCACAAGCTGCTGAAGAAATGCGATCTGCCGCTGACCGGCGTGGGCGTGGTCGACTTGATCGTCACCGATCTGGGCGTGATGGAAGTGACCGCAGCCGGCTTGAAAGTGACCGAACTGGCGCCTGGCGTGACCAAGGACCAGATCCAGGGCGCCACCGGCGTCGAGCTGGACGTGTCGGCCGTGTAACGACCGGCCGCGCTGTATAAGAAAAATGGCACGCTTCGAGCGTGCCTTTTTTTTATTCCACCGTAAGCCTGGCAATAAAAAAAGCCCCGGGCATCGCTGCCCGGGGCTGGTTGACACCGCCGCGGCTTAGTGCGCCGGAACGATCGTCGGTTTCAACTCTTCAGCGGTCAAGGTCGAACCTGGATTGTTCAGTTCGGCGTTCATCTTGTCGCGGTCCAGTTCTTTTTCCCAGGCCGACACCACCACCGTGGCCACGCCGTTGCCGACGAAGTTGGTCAGCGCGCGGCACTCGCTCATAAAGCGGTCGATGCCCAGGATCAGCGCCATGCCGGCCACCGGAATCGTTGGCACCACGGCCAGGGTCGCGGCCAGGGTGATGAAGCCGGCGCCGGTGATGCCCGACGCGCCCTTGGAGGTCAGCATCGCCACGCCCAGAATGGTCAGTTCCTGCATCAACGTCAGCTCGGTGTTGGTTGCCTGGGCAACGAACAGCGCGGCCATCGTCATGTAGATGTTGGTGCCGTCCAGGTTGAACGAGTAGCCGGTCGGGACCACCAGGCCCACCACCGGTTTGGCGCAGCCGAGGCGTTCCAGCTTGGTCATCAGCGAAGGCAGGGCGCTTTCCGACGAGCTCGTACCCAGGACGATCAGCAATTCTTCCTTGATGTAGCGGATGAACTTGAAGATCGAGAAGCCGGTGTAGCGGGCGATGATGCCCAGTACCACGAACACGAACAGGCCGCAGGTCAGGTAGAACGAACCCATCAGTTTAGCCAGCGGGATCAGCGAGGCCAGGCCGTATTTGCCGATGGTGAAGGCCATCGCGCCGAACGCGCCGATCGGAGCGACTTTCATGATGATGTTGACGACGCCGAAGATGACGTGCGACAGCTCGTCGATCAGCTTGGTGATCGGACGGCCACGCTCGCCGAGCATCGACAGCGCGAAGCCGAACAGGATGGCGATCAGCAGCACTTGCAGAATGTCACCTTTGGCGAACGCGTCCACGAACGTCTTCGGGATGATGTTCATGATGAAGTCGGTGGTGGTCAAGCCTTCCGCGTGCGTGTATTGCTCGATCGACTTGGCGTCCAGGTGGGCCGGATCGGCGTTGAAGCCGGCGCCCGGTTTGAGCACGTTGGCCACGACCAGGCCGATTGCCAGCGCGAAGGTGGACACCACTTCGAAGTACAGCAGCGCCTTGCCGCCGACGCGGCCGATTTTTTTCACGTCCTGCATGCCGGCGATGCCGGAGACGACGGTACAGAAGATCACCGGGGCGATGATCATCTTGATCAGCTTGATGAAGCCGTCGCCCAGCGGTTTCATGGCCACGGCGTCTTTGGGCAGGAAAATGCCGAGCAGGATGCCGCAGGCGATGGCGAACAGCACCTGGACATATAGAATTTTATAGAATGGTTTTTTCACGGGGTCTCCTCGCGTTCATTGAGGTGCCCATGATGTCGCAACCGGACAGTTATCACCATTGTGGAAAACCGCAAATCACTGGCTGTGATAACTCTCCGGCATGAGGGATAACACGTAGAGCGGATCACGGCGTGCCGCCTAATCCGCCCTGCGCGCTACGCAGTCATCATTGCGCGACCCAGCCGCCGTCCATATTCCACGCCACGCCGCGCACCTGCTTGGCCGCGTCGCTGCACAAAAACACCGCCAGCGCGCCCAGCTCCTCGGGCGTGACGAATTCGCCGGACGGCTGCTTGTCGGCCAGCAGCGCTTTTTTGGCTTCGTCGTTGCTGATGCCGTTCTTGCTGGCGCGGTCGTCGACCTGCTTTTGCACCAGCGGCGTCAGCACGAAGCCGGGGCAGATCGCGTTGACGGTGACGCCGGTGGTCGCCGTCTCCAGCGCGTTCGCCTTGGTCAGGCCAATCAGGCCGTGCTTGGCCGCGACATAGGCCGACTTGCCGGCCGACGCCACCAGGCCGTGGGTCGAGGCCAGGTTGATGATGCGGCCCCAGTTGTTGGCGCGCATGCGCGGCAGCACCAGGCGCGACGTGTGGAACGCCGATGTCAGGTTGATGGCGATGATGGCGTCCCATTTCTCGACCGGGAAATCCTCGATGTTGGCGACATACTGGATGCCGGCGTTGTTGACCAGGATGTCGACGCCGCCGAACTTGTCGCCGGCGAAGGCGATCATATTTTCGATCTCGGCCGGTTTCGACATGTCGGCGTTGTGATAGGCGACCTGGACGTTGAATTCCTTGGCCATGTCGGCTTGCAGTTTGTCGATCTCGGCGGCGTCGCCGAAACCGTTGAGCACCACGTGGGCGCCCTCGGCCGCCAGCGTGCGCGCGATGCCCAAACCGATACCGGAAGTCGACCCGGTCACCAGTGCTGTTTTACCGCTCAAAGTCTTGTTTGCCATAGTGTCCTCTGCGGGGTTGGAGATAAAAGGGTTGCTGCGCTACACTTCGTTAAGATTTTAAGCGCAACGCCCGGTAAAATGGTATTTCAGAACATCATTACATAAAAACCATCAAGGAAGCCGCATGCTCGAAGCGAAAATAAAGTCCGTTCAGTGCCTGTCGTTGGCCGGCTTGCACCGGATGGCTTATAAGGAATGGGGTGACGCGGACAATCCCAACGTGCTGCTGTGCGTGCACGGCGTCACGCGCGTCTCCGACGACTTCGACAACATGGCGCGCGCGCTGGCGGGTGATTACCGCGTGATCTGTCCGGACATCGTCGGCCGGGGCCGCTCGGACTGGCTGAAAAATCCGCAGCTGTACCGCATCCCCCAATATGTTAGCGACATCGTCACCTTGCTGGCGCGCGTGTTGGACCAGGGACCGGCGCAACAGGTCGACTGGTTCGGCACGTCGATGGGCGGCTTGATCGGGCTGGGACTGGCGTCGCTGCCGGACAATCCGGTGCGCAAGCTGGTGCTCAACGACATCGGCCCGGTGCTGGCGCCGACGGCGCTGCAGCGCATCGGCGATTACATCGGCCAGGACTTGCGTTTTCCGACCTTCGACGACGGCGCCAAGTTCATCCGCGACGTCTCGGCGCCGTTTGGCGAGCACAGCGATCAGGAGTGGCACAAGCTCGCCACCGACGTGCTGCGCCAGGCCCCGGACGGCCATTGGGTGCGCCATTACGACATGGGGCTAGCGGTACCGTTCCGCTCGGCCACGCCCGAGTCGGCCGCCGCCGACGAGGCGATGCTGTGGGCCGCCTACGACGCCATCAAATGCCCGACCTTGCTGGTGCGCGGCGCCGATTCCGATTTGCTCACGCGCGAGACCGCCGCCTTGATGACGCGGCGCGGTCCGCAAGCGACGCTGGTGGAAATCCCGAACGTCGGCCACGCGCCGACCTTCACCCACGACGATCAGATCGCGATCGCCAAGAAATTCCTGCTCGGCTAGCCGTCGGCTAAACGTCGGCTACACGTCAAATCAACACCGATTCACCGTAAAGAAGAAGACGAATGGAAATCAAAAGACTGCACGTAGGCAAACGATTGTCCGAAGTGGCGATCCACAATGAAACGGTGTACCTGGCTGGCCAGATCGCCGAGGAAACCAGCGCCGATATCAAGGGTCAAACGCGCGAAGTGCTCGGTCACATCGACCGCCTGCTGGCCGAGTCCGGCAGTGACAAGACCTGCATACTCAGCTGCCAGATCTACATCGCCGACATGGCCGATTTCGACGGCATGAACGAAGAGTACGACATTTGGGTGCCAAGCGGCCACACGCCGCCGCGCGCCACGGTGCAGGCCAAGCTGGCCAATCCGGAGGTTCTGGTCGAGATCGTTATCGTCGCCGCGCAGCGGTAGGAACATCATGGTTTCAATCAGCGCGCTCACCAGCGCAACGTCGGACCAACTGGTGCTGGGCCTGCGGGCCGACGACAGCGCCCGCATGCTCTCGGCGCTCGACTACGCCAGCACCGCCTATGGCGGCAAGGTCTGCGCCAGCGGCCAGCTGGCGCTGGACTTCTCGATCGGCGTGGCCGGGACCCTGGCGTTCCTGCGCACCGACGTCGAGACCCGCATCGCCGGATTGATGTTCGAATTGACCTTGCTCGACACCGAGCAGGGGCCGATCATCGAGCCGCGTTTCGGCGCCGAGGTCGGCGACCTGGTGGCCGGCGTGCGCCAGCTGATCCGTCTGCGCGAATTGACGCAGGCCCAGGGCACGCAGGGCGCCCAGGGTGGCGCCGCCGGTCCGACCGGGCGCGGGCGCAACGCCGCGCAGTTGGCGGTGGCGCAGGTGGAAACCCTGCGTAAGATGCTGCTGGCGATGGCCTCCGACATGCGCGTGGTGCTAGTGCGGCTGGCCTCGTGCGTGACGACGCTGCGCTACTTCGCCGACATCAAGCTGTTCAACGACATGACGCGCACCTACGGCCGCGAAACGCTGGACCTGTACGCGCCGCTGGCCAACCGGCTCGGGATCTGGCAGCTGAAGTGGGAGCTGGAGGACTTGTCGTTCCGCTTCATCGAACCGGAGGCGTACAAGCGCATCGCCAAGATGCTCGAGGAAAAGCGCATGATGCGCGAAGGCTTCGTCACCAACGCCATCGCGCGGCTGCAATCGGAGATGGCCTCGGCCGGCATCCAGGCCGAGGTGTTCGGCCGGCCCAAGCACATCTACTCGATCTGGAGCAAGATGAAGGGCAAGGAGCTCGACTTCACCGACCTGTACGACGTGCGCGCGTTCCGCGTCATCGTCGCCGACGTCAAGACCTGCTACACGGTGCTGGGCGTGGTGCACAACATCTGGACCCCGATTCCGAAGGAATTCGACGATTACATTTCACGGCCGAAGCCCAACGGCTACCAGTCGCTGCACACGGTCGTCATGGCCGAGGACGGCCG
>DASVTJ010000622.1:0-6427 GCA_036387635.1 Duganella sp. | reverse complement strand
CCAAAAAACGGTACGCGAGATCAATGCGCTCGAGCCGGCGATGGAAAAACTGTCGGATGCCGAGCTGCAAGCGAAGACGCCCGCCTTCAAGGCCCGCATCGCCAATGGCGAGGCGCTCGACGCCTTGTTGCCGGAAGCGTTCGCCGTCTGCCGCGAAGCGAGCAAGCGCGTCTTCAAGATGCGCCACTTCGACGTTCAATTGCTGGGCGGTATGGTTCTGCACTTCGGCAAGATCGCCGAAATGGGCACGGGCGAGGGCAAGACCCTGACCGCGACGCTGCCGGCCTACTTGAACGCGCTGTCGGGCAAGGGCGTGCACATCGTCACCGTCAACGATTATCTGGCCCAGCGTGACGCCGAAACCATGGCCAAGCTGTACGGCTGGCTCGGCCTGAGCACCGGCATCAACCTGTCGCAGATGGAACACGCCACCAAGCAGGCGGCGTACGCGTCCGACATCACGTACGGCACCAACAACGAGTTCGGCTTCGACTACCTGCGCGACAACATGGTGTTCGACGCGGCCGACCGCGTCCAGCGCGTGCTCAACTTCGGCATCGTCGATGAAGTCGACTCGATCCTGATCGACGAAGCCCGCACCCCGCTGATCATCTCCGGCCAGGCCGAGAACCACACGGACCTGTACCACAAGATCAACGAGCTGCCGAAGATGCTCACGCAGCAGATCGGCGAAGAGACGCACGACGGCAAGGGCAAGGTCGAAGTCCCGGGCGACTACACCAAGGATGAAAAAGCCCACTCGGTGCTGCTGACCGAAGCGGGCCACGAAAAAGCCGAAGCGATCCTGACGCAAATGGGTCTGCTGCCGGAAGGCGCCTCGCTGTACGACTCGGCCAACATCACGCTGGTGCACCACCTGTACGCGGCGCTGCGCGCGCACGCGCTGTACTTCAAGGATCAGCACTACGTGGTGCAGAACAATGAAGTGGTGATCGTCGATGAATTCACCGGCCGCCTGATGACGGGTCGCCGCTGGTCCGACGGCTTGCACCAGGCGGTGGAAGCGAAAGAGGGCGTCAAGATCCAGAACGAGAACCAGACCCTGGCCTCGATCACGTTCCAGAACTACTTCCGCATGTACGCCAAGCTGGCCGGCATGACCGGCACCGCCGATACCGAAGCGTACGAATTCCAGGAAATCTACGGCCTCGAAACCGTCGTCATTCCACCGAACCGTCCTTCGCAGCGCAAGGACCGCCAGGATCAGGTCTACAAATCGGCGGCCGAGAAGTACAACGCCATGATGCTGGAGATCCGCGAATGCTACGACCGCGGCCAACCGGTGCTGGTCGGTACCACGTCGATCGAAAACTCGGAACTGCTGTCGAGCATCCTGACCAAGGGCGGCCTGCCGCACAACGTCCTGAACGCCAAGCAGCACGCCCGCGAGGCGGAAATCATCGCCCAGGCGGGCAGCCCGAAAGCGATCACCATCGCCACCAACATGGCCGGTCGCGGTACCGACATCGTCTTGGGCGGCAACGTCGAGAAGCAGATCCAGTTCGTCGAAGCCAATCCCGAGTTGAGCGACGCCGTCAAGGCGGCGCAGGCCAAGGCGCTGCGCGACGGCTGGCAAGCCTTGCACGAGCAAGTGGTCGCCGCAGGCGGTTTGCATATCGTCGGCACCGAGCGTCACGAATCGCGCCGCGTCGACAACCAGTTGCGTGGCCGCGCCGCGCGCCAGGGCGACCCGGGCATGTCGCGCTTTTTCCTGTCGCTCGACGACCAGCTGCTGCGCATTTTCGCGGGCGACCGCGTGCGCGCCATCATGGACCGTCTGAAGATGCCGGAAGGCGAACCTATCGAAGCGGGCATCGTCTCGCGCTCGATCGAATCGGCGCAGCGCAAGGTCGAGGCGCGCAACTTCGACATCCGCAAGCAGCTGCTCGAATACGACGACGTCGCCAACGACCAGCGCAAGGTGATCTACCAGCAGCGTAACGAGCTGCTGGAAACGACCGACATCTCGGAACTGATCGAATCGCTGCGCCACGGCGCCTTCACCGACCTGGTACGCGAATACGTGCCGGCCGAATCGGTCGAGGAACAGTGGAACGTCAAGGGTCTGGAAGCGGCGCTGGCGGCCGAATGGCAAATCGACCTGCCATTGAGCGCGATGCTGGAGTCCGAGCAGAACCTGAACGACGAAGACATCCTGGAACGCGTGCTGGCCGCGGCCGATGCGGTGTACCAGGCCAAGATCGATATCGTCGGCAAGGAATCGTTCGGCGGCTTCGAGCGCAACGTCATGCTGCAAAGCGTCGACAGCCACTGGCGCGAGCACCTCGCCGCGCTGGACCACCTGCGCCAGGGTATCCACCTGCGCGGCTACGCGCAGAAGAATCCGAAGCAGGAATACAAGCGCGAAGCGTTCGAACTGTTTGGCCAGATGCTGGAGATGATCAAGAACGAAGTGGTCAAGCTGATCATGACGGTACGGATCCAGTCGCGCGAGGAAATCGACGCGGCCGAAGCGGCGATGCAGCAATCGCACGTGGAAAACGTCAGCTACCAGCACGCGGACTTCAATCCGGACGCGGCGCCGGAAGACCTGCTGGCGCCACAGCCGGCACAGAATTTCGGTGGCTTGCCGCCGGAGCTGCAAGGCCTGAGCGGCGAGCAACTGATGGAACTGGGCCTGAAGGTCGGCCGCAACGATCCATGCCCATGCGGCAGCGGCAAGAAGTACAAAGCCTGCCACGGCAGGCTGGCGTAAAACAAAAACCGGAGCCAAGTGCTCCGGTTTTTTTTTCCTGCGGCCGGCGAGCAAGTGTCTTATGACCGCGTCTTTAAATTTCGGTTCGTACCATCCGCGGCGTCTTTCCGGTCCACGTCTGGAACGCGCGGGCGAACGAATTGGCGTCCTCGAAGCCGAGCAAGAATGAAATCTCGGCGCCCGACATGTCGGTGTTGCGCAAGTAGTGGCGCGCCAGCGAGCCGCGCACCGCGTCCAGGGTTTGCTGAAATGTCGTCCCCTCATCCCGCAGCTTGCGCTGAAGCGTGCGGGTGCTGACGGCCAGCCTGCGGCTCACGGCCAGCATCGACACCTCGCCGGCCGGCAAGCTCTCAAGTAGCGCGCTGCGCACGCGCTCGCCCATGCCCGCCAACCGGTCCAGATCAGCCAGGCGCTGACGCAACGCCGGCTCGAAAAACAACCACATCTTATGGTTCGCCGTCAGAAACGGGCGTTCCACATCCGCTGTCGCGAACACCAACGTGGCCAACGCCGTCTTTTCGACCGCGATCCCAAAGTAGGACTTGTAGACCTGCGCCTCGGCGGCGGGCGGCGACGGCCAGCCCACCCGCAACGGCTGCAGCGGGCTGCGCGTCGCCAGGCGCGCCAGCTGCACGAAAAACACCAGCTTGAACGCCAAAAACACGTCTGGCGGCGGCGTCGTCGCGTCCAGGAAGTCGATCGTGACGGTGGTGTGCGCGGGCGTGCGATCGATCCGGATCAGCATCGGTGCGATCAGCCTGACGTACTTGGCGATGCGCTCCAGCGCCCCCGCCATGTCGGCGCTGCACAGCGCGGCGAACAGCTCGGGATCGAACCAATCCGACGACATCACCCGTGCGATGCGCAACGGCGTCGGCAGCGCCGGATCGATTGACGCGCCCTCGGCGTCGATCGCCTGCCACAACTTGAAGAAGTTCTCCGGGTCCAGCCGCACGTTCTGGCGCGCGAACAAATCGCCCGGCAGCTGCGCGCGCCGCAGCACCGGCGCGGTCGCTAGGCCCGCATCCTGCATCAACAGGCGCCAGCCGGGCCAGACCGCGTAGTCAGGCATCTTGCCGCGCCGTCCGCCCATGGGGATAAGTGGAGTATTCATGCCACCAGTTTATAGCGCCGATCACGCCCCGGCAATCGCCGATGGCGCCAAACCGGCGGCGCCAGGTTGGCGCGTTCGGCGGTCAGGTTGGCGCCTTCGGCGAGTGCCAGTTGCCCGCTTCACAGGCAAAGTAGAGTCATCTCAGATCTTGGTAGAGATGCCAACACCGACGAACTGCCCTTGGAGACTCATCAGCAATGAAAAATATCACCCGCGCCGCAGCGGTCATGGCCGCCGCCATCCTTGTCACCGTCCCGGCGCACGCGCAGCAGTCGACGGCCAGGGCACACGGCGGCGAGCCATCGGCCGCGACAACGGCGCAAAAAAGCACCATCAGCGTCGAGCGCATATCGGCGGCGATCCGCACGGTGAAGTTCGCCAATCGGCCGTTCAATCTGATCATCCCGGAGACGCTGTCGGCGTTGAACGAGGCCGTCAAGGCGCTCGGCAAGGACGACGACGTCAAAGTCGTCGTCTTCACCAGCGAGGTCCCGGGGTTTTTCTTCAACCACTTCGACATGAACGAGTTCCCCAATTTCTTAAGCCAGGTCGGCGCCGATTCGAAGCCGTTGTGGGTCGAGCTGATCTCCAACCTGTCCAAGGCACCATTTATCAGCATCGCCTCGATCCACGGCCGCAGCCAGGGCGGCGGCGATGAACTGGCGCTGGCGTTCGACCTGCGCTACGCCAGCAAGGAACAAGCGGTGTTCGGACAGCCCGAAGTGGGCCTCGGCCTGTTCCCGGGCGGCGGCGCCACCGGCCATCTGGCCCGCCTCATCGGCCGCGACCGCGCCTTGGAGGTGCTGCTCGGCAGCGATGACTACAACGCCGAGTCGGCTGAAAAATTCGGCTGGATCACGCGCGCCATTCCCGACGCCGAGCTCGATGGCTTCGTCGCCAGGATCGCCGCGCGCCTGGCCTCGTTCGACAAGACGGCGCTTGCGACGACCAAGCGCCAGATCAACGCCGTCGCCTATCCGTCCGAAGCCGAACGCCTGGGCACATACATCGAGTTCACCAAATCGCTGTCGGGGCCGGGCCTGCAGCAACGTTTGCCGGTGTTTGGCAAACTGATCCAGGAAGTGGGCCCGCTGAAAGTCGAGAACGACCTCGGCTACTACATCGGGCTGGGCAACCAGCGGCTGCAAGACGCGACGCAGAAATAACCCTCATCAACGATCACTCATCTAAAGGCACTGGCATGACAAAGAGTATTTTAATCACGGGCGCATCGTCGGGGTTTGGGCTGCTGCTGGCCACCTATCTCCAGCAGCGTGGATTCGACGTCATCGGCACCAGCCGCGAGCCGGATAAACATGCCGGCAAGCTGCCGTTCAAGTTGTTGCGTTTGGACATCGATAGTGATGCGTCGATCCAGTCGTTCACCCAAGAGTTGTTCCGCCACACCAAGCGGCTCGATGTGCTGGTCAACAACGCTGGCTACATGGTCACCGGCATCGCCGAGGAAACCCCGATCGCACTGGGGCGGCAGCAGTTCGAAACCAACTTCTGGGGCACGGTCAAACTGACCAACGCGCTGCTGCCGGCGCTTCGGGCGCAAAAGCACGGCCAGATCATTACCGTCAGCTCGATCGTCGGCCTGATCGGGCCGCCCAACCTGTCGTACTACACGGCATCGAAACACGCGGTGCAGGGCTATTTCAAGTCGCTGCGGTTCGAACTGCATCAGTTCAACATCAAGGTCAGCATGGTGGAGCCGGTCTGGTTTAAAACCAACCTCGGTCGCAATGCGGTGGCTGCCGTCGATGGCGGCATCGCCGACTACAACGCCTACCGCCCGCAGGTCGACGCGGCCACGCAAAAAGGTATCGACGAGGCCGAGGCGCCGGACCCGGTGGTGCACACCATTACCAAGCTGATCGGCACAAAGGAGCCGAAGTTCAGCAATCCGGTGGGGAAAATGACCGGCGTGATTTTGTTTCTACAAAGTTACGCGCCAAAAATGTTCGAGGGTTCGATCCTTAAAAGCGTGACGTCGGCTGGCTAACAATACAATCAAAGGAGTTCATCATGAAGTATTACTTGTGCAAATTCATCCCGCCACGTGCCGATTTCCTGTCGACGATGTCGGCCGACGAGAAGGAGTGGATGCGGCAGCACGGCGTGTATCTGAACCAGCTGCTGGACCAAGGACTGATCGTCGCCCATGGCCCGGTGATGGATCCCGCCGGCGGCTATGGCGTATCGCTGTATCAGATCGGCGACGACGTGGATATCGCCGCGCTCACGTCGCGCGATCCTATCGTCCACAACGGTGTCGGCCACTATGAACACCATCCCATGTTGCAATTGAGATCGTGCTGCGGTTGACGCGGGCGTGGCACGTCCGCGTTGCTGACGGCGTGCGCTAAACGGTCCGCCCCGGGGCGATTCGCGGCAGCAGCATGCGCACCGAGGTGCCGGCGCCGGGCGCCGACGACACGCTGATGCGTCCACCGAGCACCGCGGTGACGATGTTGTAGACGATGTGCATACCGAGTCCGGTGCCGCCCTGGCCCATGCGCGTGGTGAAGAATGGATCGAACACGCGCCGCAGCACGTCGTCGGTCATGCCG